>CALKXO010000011.1 GCA_938003615.1 uncultured Pirellulaceae bacterium
GCGTGTCGCCCGCCTGACTTCCGAGTTTGGCCCAAGGCGAAAAACCTGAGCATGTCAGCGAGTCCTGATGCGTCAGATTTAGCTGTTTTTTATCCAGACAACTCGAACTCAAAATTCCAGTTCACGCTGAACCAAGACAAACTTATGGCCGGGTGCTTAGCATATCCCTCTCGGAGAGGTTGTGAATTTTTGAGACATTGCTTTTGTAAGGATCGATCGCGCAGTTCGTAGTACCGGCTTTAGCCGGAATTTGACATGATATCTCGGGTCGCTTCCGCCTAAAGGCGGTACTACAAACATCCTAGCGAAAAATTCACAGCCTCGGAGAGAGGGACCTACTGATAACCAACTGCTACTGAACTACAGCCACTTAATTCCATGAGGAACCTTTTACGTTAAGCGGCCTGCTGCACGACGGGTATCTCAGTAAGGAAGTGCGACGCTCTATCGCCTGATTCGATTCCGCAAAAGAGAGGTGCGTGATGCTTGGGGACAAAGTTATTGTCTACGATGACAGTTGCCCGATGTGCAAACTGTACACCTACTGGTTCGTTGCTTGGGGTTTTCTGAAACCGGAGAACCGAATTGGATTTGCCACGGCTCCCGATTCCATCACGACGTATATCGACTTGAATCGCGGACGACACGAAATTCCACTTTACGATAGATCAACTCACGAAACGATCTATGGACTAGAGGCACTGACGTTTTTACTGGGCAGTCGCTGGACGTGGCTCAAACCCATCTTCCATTCAAAGCCTTTCTATTGGCTGTTTCACCCGATCTATGAAATCATCACTTATAACCGGCGAGTTATCGCGGGTTGCAAAGTCTGTTGTGGGTTCGATTGCGCCCCGGATCTTAATCGATTTTATCGGTCTGTATTTCTTGCAATCGCTGGGGCGGTTGTCGGCGTAGTTGTGCATGGCTTGATGCTGAGTCGCATGCCGGTGGCAATTGTGGCGGCGATTCTGATCTTGGTGCTGATCGCTTGTGGTTTGATTAGCGGCACTGTGACACACCTTCGTAAGAGTGAGTTGGCCGTTTGGGATTTCGCCGGAAACTTTGCGACGATCTTATTGATCGTGGCGATTATATTAACGCCGCTGCTAATGATCTCAAATCTGAACTTGCCATTGAGCTGGGTGAACGTTGCCTTGGCAATGGCTCTGGCGATGTGGGAGACGCATCGACGAAAAATTCTGAGGTAGTCGAGACCGAAAACGAGTGTCAATGCGTTCGAAACCCAGACTTGTCAGGCGGCTTCTGTCGATGGGCAACGCCTACGCACCGCTTTTGCTCTTAGGTTCAGAATCAGAATCGTCCAAAACGCCATGATCGCAAAGGGCATGCTCATCATAAACAGAATACTGGCGGCGTAGGCCGCGCCTGATCCGTTTTGGTGAATGGCCTCCTTGCAGGTCGGGCAAGCTTCGGCGGTGCCCATCGCGCAGACGGAAACTCCAGCTACGAAGACCAAGAAGATGGCAATTCGAATTGATGAGCGGAAGAAGTGCATGGAAGGAATTATAACCTCGGGAGCGAGTGAATGGTCGCAACAAATGGTCGAAACAAATCGCCGCAACAAATCGCCGCATTCCGCGGGAGCGAAATGCGACAGTTTTTGACTATCTCAGCTCATCGGCACATTAATGAACGCGCTGGCCGGGTTTTGCTCCTTCGTCGGGTGACAGCACAAAAACCTCCTCGCCACCAGGCCCTGAAGCACAAACCATGCCTTCGCTCAAACCGAACTTCATCTTACGCGGTTTCAGGTTGGCGACCATCACGACCAAACGACCCTCAAGTTCTTCTGGTTTATATGCCGCTTTGATGCCGGCAAAAACCTGACGCTGTTCGTCGCCGCCTAGCCCCAAAGTCAACTTCAGCAGCTTACGCGCATCCTCGACATGCTCAGCCTTAAGAACTCGAGCTACGCGGAAATCGACTTTGACAAAGTCGTCGATCGTACATTCATCAGCCAATGGCTCGTCAATCATCGGTTGCGCGCTGTCGTTGTATTTGCTGGCCAATGCCGATGTGGCGGCAGCGGCCGAAGCCGCGTCTTGTTCAGCTTGAGTCTCTTCGGTCATCTTTTCAATCGCTTTCGGTTCAATACGTTTCATCATGTGTTTAAATTTAGCCACTGGTGTTCCAACGAGTGGTGTTTGGGACTGTTGCCAATCAGTAATTGGATCACCCAGTAAGTCAGCCGCCTGTTGAGCCAAATCCGGTACAACCGGCGATAGGTAGATCATCAGTTGCCGAAACAGATTCAGTGCGATGGTGCAAACGTCTTGGAGTTCGGCGGCTTTTTCAGGATCTTTCTTTAAAATCCAAGGTGCCGCGTTTTCCACAAACGGATTGGCTCGATCGGCACACTCCAGAATCAGCCTCATCGCTTTACTAAAATCGCATTGCTCATACGCCTCAGCAATTTGGTGGCCCGCATCGGCAGCCTGTTGGAACAGCCCGCCGTCATCTGGATAGGTTTCCGACAACCCCGTTTGCTGGACGAATTTTGCACTGCGCGAGGCAAGGTTGACCACCTTGTTCACGAGATCCGTATTGACCTTGCTAGTGAAGTCATCGTAACTCAGATCCAGATCATCCAATCGCGCTCCCAGTTTCGAAGCGTAGTAGTAACGCAGCGCCGTTGGGTTGACGTGTTTCAGATAGGTCTCGGCCTTAACGAAGGTGCCCTTGCTCTTGGACATCTTTTCACCGTTGACGGTCAAAAACCCGTGGATGTGAATCTTCTTGGGTAGGTTGAGGCCGGCTGTTTTGAGCATGCCCGGCCAGAACAGAGTGTGGAAATACGTGATGTCTTTGCCAATGAAATGATGGATTTCGGTTTCCGGGTTCTTCCACCAGTCGTCTAGGTTTTGTCCATTGGCGTCGCAGTACTGCTGCGTAGATGCGATGTATCCGATCGGAGCGTCGAACCAAACGTACCAATAGTTGCCGGGGCTGTCCGGAATCTCAAAACCAAAGTAGGGTGCGGGCCGCGAAATGTCCCAATCCCGCAGCGGCTTGGCACCCTCTTTACTGGCCGGGTCGCCCAGAAAGTGACCTTTGAGATAATTGGCGACTTCGGTTTGCAGGTGATCGCCATCTTGCGTCCAGGTGTGAAGGAACTCGTGAAGTTGTTCGAGTTCAATAAACAGATGATTGGCGGATCGGATTTCTGGGGTTGTTCCCGATAGCGCGCTGACGGGATCAATTAGTTCGGCGGGCGAGTACGTTTCACCGCAGCTACTACAGTTATCTCCAGGTTGGTCGGGCTTCTTGCAGGAAGGGCATGTGCCACTGACGAAGCGGTCAGCCAAGAAGACGCCTTTTTCGACATCGAACAGTTGGTCGATTTCTTTTTCTTTTACCAAACCCGATTCGCGAATCTTGGCCCAGATTTCGCCACATATCTTTTTATTCTCGGGGCTGTTGGTACTGCCGTAGTTGTCGAACTGAATGCCGAATCCGGCGAAGTCGCGCTGGTGCGCTGCGGACGATTCGGCGATAACTTCTTCCTCGGAGCGATTTTCTTTCTGTGCGCGAATTGAGATCGCGGTTCCGTGGGTATCGTCGGCGCATATATAAATGCACTCGTGGCCACGCAGTTTCTGAAATCGGACCCAAATGTCGGTCTGAATGTACTCCACTAGATGGCCTAAGTGGATAGGGCCGTTCGCGTAGGGCAGGGCGGCGGTAACCAGAATTTTGCGTTTCTTCATCATTTCCTCGGGCGACTTTTCTGGGGAGCTGTCAGTTTTAGAAAGACAGGACACACAGTGGCGTAATAGGATCGCCAGATTCTACGCGAACTGGGTATCAAGCCAATACCGATGAGGGAACTTTTGGCGTTGCTCCATTTTGAGAGCACACGAAGGCGGCGATCTTACAAGCGCTTTGGTTGATCTCGTCCAGCGGTCGTTTCTCTAGCAGGCCAGTGACAAACGCGGCGGTGAACGCATCACCGGCACCAACGGTGTCGATAACTTTCGTGGGGAGTCCTGAGCAATAACTGACTTCGTCGCCGCGAAGTAGAATCGCACCATCCTCGCCGCGCGTGTATGCAATCGCAGTTAGTTCAAAATGCTGTTGCAGTTCGCCAAGTTGCGATTGGCAATTTCCAGTTAGCGCACACTGATTTGCCAGAACAGGCAGTTCTTCGTCGCTCAGTTTGAGAACGTTGGCGAGTTCCAGAGATTGCAAAATTATTTCGGGCGACTCCATCGTTGGCCGAAGATTGATATCCAAAACGCGCAGGCAATCCTCCGGTGTCGCAGAAACAGATTTTTGAATGGTCGCCCGCGCAACCGGTGAGCGCTGCGCCAGTGTGCCGAAGTAGACCACACGCGCCGAGGTCAATGCAGAGGCCAACGCGTTGCTGTATGGAATATGATCCCATGCAGCGTCAGCGGCAATTTCGTAAGCCGGCGTGCCATCGGTAGCGAGTGTCACGTTGACCTGGCCTGTTGGTCGCGCACTGCAGCCAATT
This sequence comes from uncultured Pirellulaceae bacterium, assembly GCA_938003615.1. Lineage (GTDB taxonomy): Bacteria > Planctomycetota > Planctomycetia > Pirellulales > Pirellulaceae > Mariniblastus. Next base: position 4,499 of record CALKXO010000011.1, read on the forward strand.
AGATCTGTTCGTACCCGCGCTTTTTCTAATAACTGAACTGCCGAAGTTCCCAGTGGATCATTGCCGACGGCACTGGCCAACGCGACGTCGTAGCGCTCGCGCGAAAGCTGAGAAAAGTGGATCGCAAAGTTCGCGGGAGCACCGCCGAGTCGCCGTTGGTCAGGGAAAACGTCCCATAGTAATTCGCCAATAGCGATGATGTCAGTTGGGGTATGCATGTTGCAGTTGTTGAATTGTTGGAACCTAATTGAATTGTTGGAACCTAATTATCGCAACGAAAAAACCCTTGCCGTAAGTGGCAAGGGTTCTTCAAGATTCAAAGTGTCTGCTATTAGTAGACCCCTCTCTCCGAGAGGGATACGCTTCTCGGAGAGAAGCGGCTACTTCTAGGCACTTTTTGTTTCCGGCATCTTAAACGCATTCGGATTTAGTTTTTCCTTGACCAATTTTTCGTCGATCACAAACCGAGTTCCTTTGGGTTGGTCAGGCAGATCGTACATGAGGTCTAGAACGACTTGCTCGATGATCGAACGAAGCCCGCGAGCACCAGTGTCCTTCTCCAAGGAACGTTGAGCAATGGTGTTGATCGCGTCATCGGTGAAGTGAAGGTCACAATTCTCCATCTGAAACAAGCTTTGGAACTGACGCACGAGTGCGTTCTTAGGCTCGGTCAGAACTCGCACGAGGCCTTCTTTACCCAGTGGAGCAAGTGCGGTCGTCACTGGAAGGCGTCCGACTAATTCAGGGATCAACCCGAATTCCAAAATGTCATCGGTGGTGACTTGTGGCAAAATCTCTGCGGTCGTGGCTTCTTCGTTGAAACCCTGTCCGCCACCAAACCCGATCGTACGTTCACCAAGTCGCTTGCGAATGATGTCTTCGATTCCCACAAACGTTCCGCCACAGATGAACAGAATGTTGCTGGTGTCGATCTGGATGTACTGTTGTTCAGGATGCTTGCGTCCACCTTGGGGTGGCACGTTGGCAACGGTTCCTTCAAGCATCTTCAACATTGCCTGTTGAACGCCTTCGCCAGAAACATCGCGGGTGATCGAAACGTTGTTGCTGGTCTTGCCGATCTTGTCGATCTCGTCAATGTAGATCACTCCGCGCTGAGCAGCTTCGACGTCGAAGTCGGCAGCATGCAGGAGTTTCAGGATCAGGTTCTCGACGTCTTCACCAACGTAACCAGCCTCCGTCAGCGTCGTGGCGTCGCCAATGGCGAATGGCACATTGAGGATGCGAGCCAGCGTTCGGGCCAATAATGTTTTGCCTGAGCCTGTTGGCCCTACCAGCATGATGTTGGACTTGTCGATTTCAACATCGCCACCCTCTTCACCGTGAGACAAGCGTTTGTAGTGATTGTGGACGGCGACCGCCAGAACCTTCTTGGCCGAGTGTTGTCCAATGACGTACTCGTCCATGTGATTAACAATTTCACGAGGGGTCAGGATCTTATTGAACAACTGCTTGACCGGACCGCGCCGTCGCTGCTCTTGTTCCAGAATGCTCTGGCACAGCTCGATGCACTCGCTACAGATGTAGACGTCACCAGGTCCCTCAACGAGAGGGCCGACATCTCGATAGTTCTTTCGACAGAACGAACAGTGGGCATTTTTTTTGGTCGTACCAGTACGGCGCGAGCCAGTTGAGTCGTTGCCTGCGGGCATTATCACTCCTTAAGCGTTTTTTAATTCCAACCGGATGTAGTTGTTGCTTGAACAATGTTCTGTGATGACTGATCACAAAACAAAGGTGCTTCCTTGCCCGCGAACTTCAAGCTCTCAATAGGTTTCAGCTTTTTTGCTATCACTTCTTCAGCAAGTGATAGCAGCGCGTCTTTACCAGTAAATTTGGTAGGTTCCCGACAACACGAACAGAGTTACCGTTTGAGTTCATTTTCTTCCGACTGCGTCGCGTCCTTAGGTGAAGGAGGCTCTGCAGTGGTTTTTTCACGAATCAATTTTTTTGCTCTGTCAAACTCCTCGTCGGCGATCATGTCCCGATCGCGAATCTCCCGAATCAAATCGAGATCTTCTTCCGAGTCAGAGGCAAGGCCACCGATTGCCATGTTGCGGAACAAACCGACGACGTAAACCGCGATTAGAACCAAGCAAACCAGCGCCGCAGTGTAGACGATCCAGGACACGCCCTCGATCTCCATTAGCTCCTTTAGGTATTCGGATGGTGTTTGGGAAGTGGATTCGGCTTCCATAGTCAAGCTGGAACGTGTTTGGAATGTGAGTCAATGTTGTGTGATTCAAGGACAAGAAAATTCGTCCCCGTCCACAACGATTAACTTAGATTATATCCCAATTGCAATAAAACGTTTAGCTCGATATTCCACGGGAAAAACAGTGTTTTTTCCATTTCAGATAGCTCGCTCCAAGTTGCAGATGATACCTGCGAGTTTTGGACTGGCTGTTTTACGCGTGTCAGAGTGATCGGTTCGGGAATTTACGAAGTTTTCGGATCTCCGTTTCTGATGGTTGGAATGCAATTTGCGGCTGAGGCGAAATGGACATCATGGAGGCGTTCTAGTTTTCCACGTGTCACAGACGGGGCAATCGGTCCAGCACCCAAAAACCCGACACTGGCAAAAACAGGCCTATCCGTTATTCGCATCTACCGTTCGAGTGCTTCGCCACCGAAAGTCGATGAAGGACGTGACATGTTGCGCAATGATTCTCCACGATCGATCTTTGCGCACTTTCTGAAATTTGCGTTTCTCGTTTTCCGCGACGGCCCCCGTTTTTATTAGGGTAATCAATTGAGCAGCCACGCTAGGCTTTCAAGAATATCCAAGCCAGCAGTTCTGATTGTCAGTTCATGCATCTGGGGTGTCGCTGCGCTGATGAGTATGACTTCCATCTTGCCGGCGGCGATTGTTGTTCAGGAAGCGTTTCCCGTTGCCGTCAATAATCGATTTGCGGCCCCACAATCCACCACCGCCAAAGTTGTTCACAGCCGTCTGGCCGGATTCGGAATTCCTTTCAGAATCAAAAATCCTGATGGCAAGTTCATCGAAGTGCAGCTGTACAAATCAGTTGACCAAGGTCGCAGTTGGGAGTTTCAAGGGCGTCAATTAACTTCAGACAGCGAGTTCCCTTTCAAATCCGACGGCGCGGGCGAATATTGGTTCGCCATGAAAACTCTCGATCGTGATCGCAGATTGCTACCCGAGGGTGATCCGGCACCTGAATTGAAAGTCATGATCGATTTGACGAAACCCAAACTTGAATTCGCCATCAAAACCGATCCCGCGGGCCGCGTCGTTTGCC
>CALKXO010000012.1 GCA_938003615.1 uncultured Pirellulaceae bacterium
AAAAGGTGAAGGAGCTGTTGGCCATTTCCAGTTCGGAAGAAATGCTGATGGCTTGTGGGTTCGACTACGCACTCCCCAATCAGAAGCGTGCGTTCTTTCTGCAACCGGGCGAGTAGCAATTGCGGACTATCAATCCTTTGAAGACGCCCGCCGGTGGGTGACGCGGCGTCTCAAATGAAGAATCGTTAATTGGTCCGTTGTTTTAGCTCGGCCAGTTGGGCGTCAATCTCGACATCGTCTTTCGCTTCGAAGGCCTCCTCAAGTTCAAAGCCATTGGGGGTCGCGCCGGTCAGTTCAGCGAACGCTTCGGCTTCCGCTTCTGCCTGTTCGACACGGCTTCGTAGGCGATCAAATTTTGCAAATCCATTTTGATCAAGTTCGAGACTGACGCTGGCGTCCATCGTTTGCATCTTCTTGCGGAAGTCGGCTGCTCGATGGCGTGCTGACAATGTGGCCAAGTTGCGCTTTGCCTCTGCCAGTTTGGCTTTCATCGCTTCCAGTTGCCGGCGCAGTGACTGGCTGGTTTCTCGGGTAAGATTTTGCTGATCGCTCAACGCGGCGACCAGCTTTTCGTGCTCTTGCTTTCGCTTTAATGCCTTGCGAGCGAGATCATCGTCGCCAGCCGTAATCGCCTGCTCGGCTCGTCGGTGCCATTTTTGGATGAGGTTCCGGTTGTTCGTTAGTTCCTTCTCGATGGTCTTTGCATTCGCCAACGCCTTGGCGGTTTCACGAGTCGCACTGACGATGGATGTTTCCATTTCGACAATCGCCTGTTTCAGCATTTGCTCGGGGTTTTCGAAGCCGTCGGTTAACTCATTCAGATTGGCTGAGACGATGTCGCTAATACGTTGAAAGATTCCCATGACTGTTCTCCAGAATTCAATTTTGATGTAATTAGTTGTAAACGGCAGCGATTTTTATTAACGCGTATTGATAGATGCCATGCTAAGGTTGAAAATGGAAGGTGCGTGCGTTACCCATCGATATACTTTTCGGCAGCAGCAGCACGAAAGTCATTCCGCACAAAAATCCTGCCAAGTGACTAAGGTTAACCCAGTTCCAGCTCCACCAGACCAAGCCGAACAGTTGCAGTACCGGTACCAAAAATAGAAACCACCAGGCTCGCAGTTGGATTGAGTCCCAGCGGATGAACCAGTAGACCCAGTGCTGAGGTGGTTTAAGTAAGCCGATAATCAATGTGAGAGGGAACACGACGATGTAGCTCACATCCGTTTTAGCGGTTGGTAGCAGCATCGCCAGCACCGCGACGACGGCAAAGATTGCCCCGGATGATCCCACTAGATTTGCCTCGACGAAGAACCGAGCGAGCAAGCCCATGCTGAGAATCGTGCCGAGATAGCCGATCAGGTAATAGGTGTTGCCAACCCGTCGGTTGACGGGATTGCCCACCACCCAGAGCAGCCACATGTTGATTATCAAATGGCTCAGCCCGGCATGTGAAAATCCATAGCCAATGATGCTGAAGCAGCCGGAGTTCGGTCCGACGGGTTGCTGGATGCCAAGAAAGAAGGCCAGCACATTTGCTGCAACGATCAGGCTATTCGCCAGCGGGATCTCGTTTTGTGAGGCTCCGGTGTGGACGTGAGTCGGAATCGCAATGAACATTTCTAATCTCTCCGCGAGTAAGGAGGTAGCAAATGAAGTCTGCTGTCAGCCGCTTCATTGAGCCCTGTTCGGGCTGTTCTACTCACTTGATGTACCAAGCTCGCTGGCTTGGTAAATAATCGCAAAAGAAACTCAAAGAATAAGGAAAAGACTTATGTTTCCAAGCGTTTTCCATCGTTGGCACCAATCGCATTCCCCGCTATTTGTTCGTCGGAGACAAGCTGATTCGGGTTAACGTGGCTTGGATACGCCGTGGTTTATTGGTCTGCAGTTCGTTCGCTTCTACCAAGTCGTGTGTGCGTCTCACGGCTTCTTCAAGTCCTCCGTGGTCAGCCAAATAGGCGGCCAGATTTGTCCATTCATTATGAAACTCAGCGTCCGCGTTTTCCGCTTTGCAGTAGCGCGCGACTTGAGTACGAACTGCTGTCTCAAGGCTCTCACTCAGTCGTTTGCGAACGTGGCGATGATAATTATTCACTGCGCTGGGGCTGATTTTGAGCAGTTGAGCCACTTCATCGATCGAAAGTCGTCCGCACAACCGCCCGTGCAAGACCCGAAAATAGTCGCCTTTTCCTTGCGAGTGATATTCTTTGGCCAGCCGCTGCAACGTCGTTTGAAGCAAGTCCTCAACCCATGCGCCAGTAAATAATTCATCCTGTTGCTCATTTGCCACGTTCCCCTCCGAGGCAAACAATTCCTCGGCGAACGCTTGTTCGAAAAGTTGTTTTCGCTGGTCTGAGCGAATCTGATTTGCCTGAACCTTGCAGACTACGCCACACAAGAGCGTGCGAAGTTTGGCCCGTTGAGACTTAATCCAACGCTGTAACAACTCGTTACGTAATACGATTTCAAACGTATTGGCCGCGGCATCCTCTGCATCAGCGAGTCGGCCGTTGCCACGTCTCAAGGCAAAACGGCATACTGGCCCCCAATAGTCAGACAGAAAGTCTCGCCAATCGTCTTGACTGCCTCCGGTCGCCAATCGTTGGATCAGAGTGTGTCGAGTCTGTGGAAATGCCATGAAGGAATGCTCGAATAGCTTGGTATGAGTCGTGGTTTGATTGTAGCATCGACTTTCTCGGATCAAAATTCATTTTGATCGAACAGTTTTTTCGTGAATTCTGTCTTTTCAATTAGTGAAAGTCCTTCGTTTGGACATCAAATTGGATAGAACGTTCGAAAATTATCCTATTTGCGCGGCGGAATGATGGCCAAAGACACGCACACAACGCGATTGTTATCCGATTTGTTGAGATCCGATGACACGTTAAAACCCGTGCAGGTCGAGTTTGTGATGCGACAGTTGCTCGATCAGGTGGGGCGCTTACATCGGGCCCAGCAGTTGCATCGAAACATTGCTGCAGCGACTGTAAGGCTTGATCAGCAAGACGTAGCCTTGCTGCAGCCCGCCTCGCAGGATGCTGTTTGTTTTGGGGTGATCGTCGGTATTGAAAACCTGCCACCTGAACTTGATGCTTTGGACGAATTGCGTCTTCCGCTTCAGCTTGAGAGTGCTGCCAAAGCAATCTGGGAGGCAGGAGCGAAATGTGACGCGAGGCGAGTCGATATCTTCCAGCTTGGTTCGCTCGCGATAGAACTATTAGCAGGCGCCTCGGTTTCCAATTATTTGATCGATCCTGAGACAAAATCGTCGGTACCTGCTGACTGGTGTAAGTGGATCGACACGGCATTAGGTTTCAATTCGACGGATCGAGCTGACCGATGCGAGACGCTGCTGCTACGGTTGAAAGAATTTTCACAGGCTTCTGATTTTCAGAACACCGCCACCACACCTCCGTTGGGCACCGGAATCGACGTGGAACGCGATACGCCGGGCTTTGGAAATGCGTTGTCTGACAATTTGGTCACCAAAACTGCGTTGCCGTTTGCATATTTAGGTGACTATCGCATTGATTCCAAGCTTGGAAGTGGAGGTATGGGCGATGTTTACTGTGGCTATGACAAGCGACTCGATCGGTCTGTCGCGATCAAGGTTCTGCCTCCAGAACTCGCAAGGCATCCCGATTTCGTCGATCGCTTTACGTCCGAAGCGCGAGCTGCCGCGAAACTTGTCCATCCGAATATCGTGCCGATTTACTTCATTGGTCAAGATGCAGGCCAGCATTTTTTTGTGATGGAGCACGTGGCTGGCCTCAGTTTGGCTCAGTTGCTCAAAAGGCGACGTAAACTGTCGCTCGATCAGACGTTCAGGTTGACTGAACAGGTCGTCTCTGGTTTGGCGGAGGCTCACGAGAATGGTTTGATTCATCGCGACATCAAGCCTGGAAATATTTTGATCGAGCAAAAGTCGGGCAAAGCGAAACTCGCGGATTTCGGTCTGGTCAAATCGCTTGGCAGCAGCATCCAGGCGACGGCGACCGGGGTCGTCATGGGAACTGTTGATTACATCGCGCCCGAACAAGGACGCGGTCATTCAGTCGATGGTCGCGCCGACTTGTATTCGATCGGCGTGCTGATGTATCAGTTGCTTAGTGGCAAGCTGCCGTTTTCTGCTGACAGTCCGACGGCCATGATTTTTCAACACACTTATGAACAGCCAACGCGGCTTAGTGAAGCGGCGAGCGATGTTCCATTGACAGTTGAAGCGTTGGTTGAACGGCTGATGCAAAAGGATCCGAACGATCGCTATCAATCGGCGCAGGCGCTGATCGAAGACTTGCAGATTGTGCGGGCAGGAGGCGAACCAAAATTCACCTCTATCGAGCCAGGTTCTTCTTCACGTGGTTCGAGCATCATTTTCGCTCCAGCAGTGGAAACTGATTTTCCAGACGATCCTGATGCAGGGCTGAAGGCAGCCTGCATTCCGATGGTCGATCAAGGTTGGCGAACGCGAGTGTTGGCCGGCTTCAATCGTCACGCGCCTGAAATTCTCAAGGATTTGCAGAACACTCAGCAACAGGTTGATGGAGCGGTTGCGGTCTACACGGGCCGTCGCAACGAATTGGCCGCGCTGGTTCAGGAAGCCGAAGCTATGGAGCGAGAGTTTTCGGCTCAGATTGCCGAACAACAAGCCGCCGCCGTCACCGTCGGACGGCAAGCTGCAGAGACCGCAGATTCTGCCGCGGCTGACGCGGCACGTCGTCAGCAATCGCTACATCAAAAAACGGCGACCGAATTAATGACTCAGCTGAATCAACAAAAGGAACAGACGGAACAGATCAGTTTACGTCTGGCCAAGGTCGACACAACGCTCAACAAAATTCGCAGCCAGCGACAACTGCTCTTGGCTCGGCTCGAGACGGCTCGGGCAAGGGAAACGGTGGCGGTTTCGGGGAAGCCAGCGCGTCGGTCACGATTATTGACGCCTATGACTGTCGTTGTGGCAGGTTTGTTCGTCGGTGGATTGTTGGTCGTCGCAAGCTTGGTACCTTGGCACCGGTCTGCGAAGCAGACGGCCGTGGTTGCTCCGGTCGCAGGTGAAGTTGCTGCACGATCGCTGGTCCGATCTCCAACCATTAGGAAATTAAATTCGGCTTCTGCGGCATTTGGTCGAACTCGCAGCAGTGATAATAGCGGCAACTACCAAATATTGGACTTCGACGTGTCTGGTAGCGATAAGCTGGTTGTTTCCCTTGCGATGGAATTCATCGGCGAATTTGATATCCGTATTACGTATGCGGGGCATGAATTAACTCGGGCAGTTCAACTGCAAGGGAACACAACGGCGGGCATCTATTACTTGGATCAGCCCAATGATGTGGCCTCAAGGGGAACCGTCGCGGTTGACTTGGACGGCAAGCGAGCTAATGGTGTCGGTCTTTACGCCGCAGCGTTGGCAGGAACTGCGCCTGGTTCAGACAATACATCGACCGGTAAGCTTGGCAACCCATTTGCCTCGCTCAACGTGACAAGCGCCAACTCCTACGTATTGGCCGCCGCCGCGTCGGATGACCTTTCAACCAAGGTGCCATCCGGGAGCCCTCGTTCAGCGGTTTCCGTCGAAGCTCCGTTCGTCGAGGTCGGTGAGTTCAACGGCGTTGGTAACGAGATCGGTTCAGCACTCGCGGCGACGGCAGATCTTGTTGTTGACACGGCACGCGACTATACCGTTTGCTTTACCGGGTTGAGTGACCGCCGCAATCGAGAATCGGTTGTGCTGGCGGCGTTTGCTCCAGCGAGTGTGAATCCTGAC
>CALKXO010000013.1 GCA_938003615.1 uncultured Pirellulaceae bacterium
TTTTCAGTTAGGTGTTATGGGGGAATCTGACCTTTTTTCATAATGTGATTAACATGAAAAGCCCATTTTTAGCGGGTATAAACTCTTCACGGCGTTGGGCTTCGCTGGGGTCAGACCCGGTTTTCGGTTTTCAGCCTGACCGCCGCGCGTAAAACTCAAACGGACTGATGTGCTCTTGAGGACACCATTTCGACTCGGGCAATTCATTGGATACTTTTTCATATCCAGAAATTCTTAGCCGAAGGGCCAAAATTCGCTAAAGTTGACTGATATCACGCAGAAACTGCCGTTGCTGAGCTTTGTCAGACCCTGTAATTATTTCATCCCGCCGCGGGGCATCGGCGGGTGGAGCGTTAGCCAATGCAAACGCTCGAAAGTCCGGGTTTGATAGGGCAGACATTTGTTCAATCTAAAACGAATTCGATCGCAAATGCACTTCGGCGTGCTGGGGCTGCTCCTAGTGGTAGCGCTACTGTCGTTTGCTGCGTTTCAGGGCGTCTGGAAATTCCGCACCCTCACTAAAAACATACGCGCCAAATCCGTTGAACTCCCGCTGGCGGCTGATCTAAACCTCAAAATCAGTCAGTTGCGCTCCGTATTGTGGGAAGACAATCAATTCTGCTCGACTTCGATCGCGTACCAAGCTGGCGAAAAGACGCCTACGGTTCCTATCGAATTCACTGCCAAGTGTGACGCCGTCGAACAGGCGTTAGACAACTACTATCAACAATTAGTCCAGACCAACCCCGCATCGTCGGAAATTCCCGAAACAGAAGCCGGCAATTCTAAAGAACTTTTGTTCGTTGCTACTTTCCGCAAGCGTCTGGAAAAGATTAAACGCGACCACCACGAGGGCGACCGCATACTACTAAGCGGTCACGGCTTGATTACGTCACTCAGAGAAGACTTAGAAACACTCCAAACCAGCGCCGCCGAACTGCCCCTTTTCACTCAGCAGCGCATGATTGCTTTCGCCGAACAGGCGCGCCGTGAGTATCACACTGCAAACTGGTTATGTGTCGTATTCACCATCACCACCATCATTGTGATCTCCATCCTAATGGCGAGGTTTCGTCGACGAATCTTCAATCCTTTGGAAACGCTGCTGGAGGGGTCCCGCCAAGTGGCCGCCGGTAACTACAGCCATCGAATTCGTTTGGAACACGACGATGAAGTGTCCGAACTGGCCGACGCACTCAACGACATGACGCAAAACTTCCAGATGATCCAAAAGGATCTCAATCGCAAGGTACGCCAACGCACGCGCGAGGTCGTACGCAGTGAAAAAATGGCCAGCGTTGGTTTTTTGGCGGCTGGAATCGCCCACGAAATCAACAATCCACTCGCCTCCATCGCTTGGTCTGCCGAGGCGCTCGAAATGCGGGTCCACGAGATTTTTCCCGACGGCGATCAGGAATCCGATGCCACGCCTGAGTCTTCCGCCGACATCCAGCAGATGAAAAAATACCTCTCGATGATTCAAGCAGAGGCATTTCGTTGCAAAGAGATCACGGCGAGCCTGTTGGACTTCTCCCGCATGGGCGACCCGAAGAAAGGGCCAACCAATATAGCCGACGTCGTGGCAACAGTCGTTGAGATGCTCAAGCCGCTATCCAAGTATCGCGACAAAAACATTCACTTCCGCGCCGATTACTCCGTCATCGCCACCGCCAACGCACAGGAATTGAAACAAGTGGCACTTAACCTGATCACCAACGCTCTAGGCAGCGTTGATGAGGGCGGAACGGTCACAATTGATCTAGCGGCCGAAAACGACCAAGCCGTTTTGCGCGTCACGGATGACGGTTGCGGCATGACCCAAGAAATCAAACAACACTTGTTCGAACCATTTTTTACTCGTCGCCGAGACGGGCAGGGCACCGGACTGGGACTGTCCATCACTTATCAAATCATTCAAGAACATGGAGGCGACATTGAGCCTTCCAGCGCGGGCCCCGGAAAGGGCTCGACCTTTGTCGTCAGACTCCCCTTGTTAAAACAAAACGAGCAATCGCATGAAGAAAAATCAGCGGCCTAAGAGTACCAACGGTACTAGTGGCGACTCCAAACAGAAATCTCTGCGCATCCTGTTCGCCGACGATGAGCTCCATTTGCAGGAGTTGATTGCGGCCGAGTTGCCTCGCATGGGTCACACGGTCACCGTTTGCGCCGACGGCAAGGCAGCTGTCGCCGAACTAGAAAAGAACTCGTTTGACTGTTTGCTGGTTGACCTAGATATGCCGGGCCTAAACGGGATCGACGTGATTGCCAAAGCCAAATCGATCGCGCCGACGATCGAAGCCATCGTACTGACGGGCAAGGGATCGACCGAAAGCGCTATTGCCGCTTTGCGTCTGGGCGCGTTTGACTATCTAGTGAAACCATGCCGATTGGTCGAACTTAAATCCCTGCTGCAAAAGGTGGCAACTCGCATCGAGCTAAATAACCGGATTTACGCATTGGAGCGCCAACTTCAATCGGAGCAGGGCACCCCACAAATGGTTGGCAGCGATCGCAGCATGCAACGTGTCAAAGCGCTGTTGGAGAAAGTCGCCCCGACCAGCTCGACGGTTCTGATCCATGGTGAAACGGGAACCGGAAAAGAACTCGCGGCCCGGATGGTTCACAACTTGAGCCTCCGTCACGCACAGAATTTCGTTGCCGTCAACTGCGGTGCACTTCCGGAAAACCTTATTGAAAGCGAACTGTTTGGTCATCGACGCGGCGCGTTTACCGGGGCTGATGAACATCGAAAAGGAATGTTTGAAGTTGCCGATGGCGGAACACTGTTCCTCGATGAAGTCGCCGAACTTCCGAAGGCGACACAGGCTTCATTGCTGCGAGTCTTGGAAAGCGGTGAAGTGAAACGCGTGGGCGACAGTGAGCCCTTCAAGGTCGACGTGAGAATCGTTTGTGCCACACACCGCAGCCTAGAGGAAATGGTCGTCGATGGAGACTTCCGTCAGGATTTGATGTATCGCATCAATACGTTTGTCGTAGACCTGCCAGTCCTACGGGACCGAACTGACGACATTCCGGAACTCGCACTTCATTTGCTAAAGCGATATCGTCCGGAAGTAAAATCCATTGCCCAAGCCTTTGACGGATCGGCGATTAAACTGCTGCAGTCACACCATTGGCCTGGGAACATTCGCGAATTGGCCAACGTCATCGAGCACGCTTGCATCTTGAGTGATTCATTGCCGATCACAGGGGCGTGTTTCCCTGACAACTTGGGAAATCAGCGACCGCACACCATTCCAATTCGCGCCGTCGGAAAATCCCTCCGTGAGCTGGAGATGGAGACGATCTATGCCACTTTGGAGCAGCTTGGCGGTAACAAAACTGCAACCGCCGAGCAGCTGGGAATCAGCCTCAAAACACTCTACAACAAACTCAACAGCGACATCGACCGCAAAGCTGGGTAGTGTTGGTTGCAATGCAGATCAGTTTTTCGAAGTGGGCGCTTTATTCGTTTGCGTCACGCCGCAAGCCGACTTCCGCCCTCAGTTATTGACGTTTGCCCCACCAGGGCCATTAAGCGCTGGCCATCTTGCGCCGGAGGAGCACTCGTAAATAGCTCGGGGCAGTAGCCCCCCGAGCCGTCCGGTAAATCAATCACCGGAAGGCTCGCGCGTTTCCACGAACTATTTTGCGAACTACCCAGCTTGCTAGTAATCATGCTGGCAGAATTCTTGCCGACAGCCAATCTTGAGTCGATTTCAGGATTCTTCTACTCTCCGGCGACATCCACATCACCCGCCTTCCGTTCACATCTCCGTGAGCGTGTTGGCGCTTTCAAGCATGATGCGAGAAAAATTATGGGACGGACCTCAATCAACAAGCGGCTCGGCGCGACACAACGCCTCGACGGTCTGACAATTTTTGGAATGACAATCTGCGTTATGGCCGTTTCGGTCCTGTCCGCCGGTTGTTCAAAAATTGGCACCAAGGGCGCACTCAATCACGGCAGACTTCCGTTCAACAATCGCACTGGCGCTGCCCAATCCGCGCAGCAATCTCCTCAGCAGATTCGTGATCGTCTGGCAAATCGTGTCCCAGACAATCCCGTGCGTGAAGAGACGCGCGACTTACAAACGGGAAAAGCGCGCCCGCCAAAATTGAGCGCGATGCCCACCATGACTTTATATGCCGAACCCGTTGTCACTGCCGCATCGCAAGTTTCTTGGGAGCAAGACGCCACGTCAGCCAAAAGCGACTCAGCGCTGTCGACACAGCCTTCATTCGATCCAACTGCTGAACCTCCGGCACAGATTTTTGCTCAGCCGGTTCAGACGCCCATCCTTGGGCAAGACGCTGCACCGCGCATCGCCGATAGCCGCACACTGGCCCCAATGTTGTTCGACAACAATACACGCCAAGTAAATTCAGCTTTCTCAGGAAACCTGCGCGACGGATCAATTGAGAACATTGAAGCTCCACCAGCACCAAGAATTTCCAACCCCGTCGTCGACAGTCAAATGTCTCAGTCACCATCGACCGAACCGACAACTCCAATGGCTCCATTGATTGTTCTTGATGAAAATAGCGATAGTGATCCACTGCCGGTTGTCGAGAGTGAGAAAGAATCAGCCATTACGATCGATTTCTCAGCTTCCGAATCCACTGCAAACGACCCTCCATCCACCACACCGAATTTGAACCAAAGCGGTTTCACCAACAAGGCGTCTAAAATTGCTAACGTTGATCCGTTTCCGCTGGTCCCAGAAATTCAGCCGGCCCAAATTCAGCCGGCCCAAACGCAACCGGCCCAAACGCAGCCGGCTCAAACCGCTCCGACCAACGATCCAATCGTGTCATCCGAAGCGTTCGTCGCGCACAGTCACCACGGGTCTCCAAGCTCGACCACGTCTGAAGCGGTCGTCCCAATCGTCGATTCGGCTCTTGACGCTCGCCCCGCAACTCTGGAACCGCAATCGAGTGCTGGAGTAATCGTATCAGATATTAACTTGGCAGCGGCGCGCGAGATCGCTGAGATTAAGATCGACGCAAATCTAGTCCAAGAGTTCGATGCGTTCCCGCCATTGCCAGAGCCATTGGAGCAACCTGAAATAGAAGTGGAAGATATCATTGTTGAAGCCGTCGTCAAAAACATTGAGCCGTTAGTACTGCCATCGATGATCCAAGCAATGCCAGTCCTCGATCCACCGACCGAAGACGCGCTGGTTGAAACACTTTCTGAAGAGAAATCAAATCAGGTAGCCGAATCTGATTTTGAGCCACTGCCCGAACAAGCAAAACGCTGCCCAAACTGTAGCCACGACAACTGCTCAGGATGCGCACTACCTGGAACAGCTCTGTTCGCCGGACACATTCCGAATTTCGATCCCGGTCGCAGCGCCGTCCCGATGCCAGTTGCAGTTGCATCGCTGCCAAGTGTGGAACTGGTAAAGAAGAATTTTGCCGACGTCAACTTTTCTCCCACCGACTTGCCACTACCACAAGACAAGAACGTTCACGACGTTCACGCATCCTTTGATACGTCAGAAGACCAGTTCTCGACCGTGGGATTTGAGACCGAAGCAGAAGATTCGCAAGTGATTCAAACGGACGTACCTCCTGTAGGTGTTGAAGCACTAATGAAGCTCAACGCTGTCACGTGGCAGTCTCGATTGGCGCAGACGGTCAATCTAGTTCAGGAACAACTGAATCAGCAGAATATTGATTCGGACACGCGCACTAGCCTAGAAGTCAATCTACGATTGTTGGATGTACTCAGCCGCCAAATGGGCGACCTCGTTGAAAACCAACAGCAGTTCTCCTCTTCGGAGAATCAATACTGGCAGGATCAATTGGAAGCCATCACCTCCATGCTCAAAGTCGCCGATCCCGTGGACTCACGCGCCAACGAGTTGCTTCGGCATCACACGGCTCACGAAACATTGACTCATTTGCGTAACGCGGTGGCTCACCTAGAATCTTTGGCCAATTTGCGTGTGGTCGCGGGCGAATTCTGCACGGAGGTATCGGGGTACGGTCAGTTCAATCCTTTCGTCCACAACGTTTTCCCAGTCGGCCAGAAAGTTTTAGTCTACTGTGAAATCGAAAACTTCAATTCCACTCCACAAACGTCGGAAGACGGTGATACATTCCTGACTCGTCTACGTGGAAGCTATGCCATTTATGATTCGTCAGGCCACGCGGTTCAACAGGCCGAATTCCCTACGCTTGAAGACGTTGCTCGCAAACGCCGACGTGACTTCTACATGCACTTGCCGATTACCATCGGCAATCTTGCCGCCGGAAACTACGAACTGCATCTGCTGATCGAAGATCTGGGTGGAAACAAAACGGCTTCCCTGACCCCCCCCTTGCTGTTCACTGTTGAGGATCAGCAAGAGCAACCTGTTACCCGGCAGGCGCAGCGATAAAACCATTGGTCGTTCTCTTTGATTTCGCTTAGCAAAACACGACGGTTTGGAAAAACCCGCTCAGGGCTGGCGATCTAATACCGCCCAAGTGTAGATTGTGTGACGAGCTTCCAGCCAATCGGCAGGACTTCGCGCACCTTCCACTTCGCTACGTTTTGTATGCAGCTTGCCAAACTCCTTGAAAAGCGATTTTCCTCGCCGTTGCGTAATCGCGGTAGCAAGGTTTTTGAATCGGCCGACATCATCCTCGGTGGCTTCGATGGCCAAAAAGTCAACATTTCGATCGACAGCGACAATGACTCTGAGCTTCTAATGATTCGCCGGTTGCAGAACCGTCAGATCTACACCAATTGCGGCTGTCGAGAATTCGCTGCCACCAAAGCCTGTGAACACTTGTGGGCTGCCATTCTGACGATCGATCGAGAGCAGCGAAGAGACTTAGCGAAATTTGTGTTGGAGTCTTTTGGAGTGGCCCCGCCGCAGGACTGGAGGAATGTCATCCACAAAATCCAGAAGACACAAGAAGCCCAACAGTTCCAGCGACCGGCCGAACCGCTGAAGAAGAAATCTTCGCCAACGGAGGTCCTCTACGTCATTGAAACCCAAAAGCCAACGACGCGCGGTCAAACGGGACTGAGCCTCTCCGTGTTACGGGGGAAGCGCGATGCCGATGGAGCTTGGGGAAATCTGGCAAAACTAAAAGTTACGCGTAAGCTGGTCGAAGATCAGGACGCCCCGGTAGACCAAAAGACTCTCAAATTTCTAAGAGGTGCTAGTGACTTTTTTGACGATGTGGCCACCCACCAGTTTGAACTGGAACGCAACTGGGACACTGACCTGATTGATAGTCTGATTCAATCAGGCCGCATCTGCTGGACCGAGGAGCTACGTTCCAAATCCAGTCGGCTGCGCCCCATTTCCAAAGGCGGCTTTGGTATTGCTTGTGAAGTCGGAGTGGAGCTTACCGAAACCGACGGTCCGGGCAGTCCGGCGACCTTTTCTGCGTTTGTAAAGCTCGGTACCACTGCGGAACAACGTCTCAACGAAGAAGAAATCGTTGCGTTTTCTCGGGACGGCATTGTCTTGACCAAGGACGCAATTCACGTAGTCAAAAACCCTGACGCGGTTCCTGTCTGGCACGGCTGCCGAGAGAACCCCGACGCTGAGGTAGCCAATCAGGAGCGCGAGAACTTTTTAGAAAAACTAGCCACCTTGGGCGGAATCGTAGATGTGCGGTTGCCAGAAAGCTGGGAAGTAACCGAACAAACCTCTATCGCTCCCACCGGCGAGTTGCGACTAAAGAAGAACGACTATCAAAAAGATTTTTACGCCGAAGTCTTTATAACCTACGGCGACGTAAAGTATCACTTCTCTGATCGGAGGCTCAATACTTACGACGCCGAGACCAAAAGGTGGTTCCGCCGCAACGCTGATGCGGAGGAACATTTGATTGACTCGATTGAAAACCTGCCTGTCGATTTTCAAAAGGGAGAAGCCCTCGTCTCTTGGGATCTCAAATTTGACCAAAACCTTTTGCTGGAAGTGATCGAGTTCTTAGCCGACAAAAACTGGACTGTGTTGCTCGAAGGACAGCCCATTCGAACTCCCTCCCATATATCCATCGCCGTTGAATCAGGCCAAGACTGGTTTGATGTTTCCACCGACGTGAAATTTGAAGGGCAGACAATTCCCTTACCTGTCCTGCTGACGGCGATAAAAGAGAAGCAGCACTTTATTAGGCTGGCAGATGGATCGCGCGGCCGACTGCCTGAAGAGGTGATTGCCCAATATGCGGGTCTAGCCAGCATGGGACGTGAAACCAATGGCGTCCTGCGCTTTCAAAACACGCAAGCCGCGATGCTCGACGCAATGCTGGCTTCACAGAAAAACGTATCGTTTGATGCAAGCTTCTTAGAAGCTCGCAAACGACTTGATTCCTTTAAGGGAGTTAAGCCAAAGTCTCCGCCCAAAACATTTCAAGGTAAGCTTCGCAAGTACCAGCGTGAAGGGCTCGGATGGCTGCACTTTCTCCGCAAGTACGGTTTTGGCGGTTGTTTAGCAGACGATATGGGACTTGGAAAAACGGTCCAAGTTTTGGGACTGCTGGAAGCGCGACGAACACGCCGAGTTCCAGCAGGACAATCCGTGCTGGCCGCCGTCCCTAACATGCTCAACCAGCTTAAAGGCGAACAAAACAAAACAGACGCTCCCATGACAGACGCCCCCGCGGCGTCCCCGGTGCAGACCACAATCATGGCCGCCGCGGAAAAATGTAAGCGCCGACCGTCGATCGTGGTCGTTCCCAAAAGTTTGATCTTTAACTGGATCGAGGAAGCGCGAAAATTCACTCCGCATCTACGCTTCTTCAACTATACAGGAACCGACCGCAAACAACGTTTGAACAAATGTGACGGCTTCGATGTGCTGATCACGACCTACGGCACGTTAAGAAAAGACATCGTTGAATTATCGAAGGTACATTTTGACTATGCTGTCCTCGATGAATCGCAGGCGATCAAGAACGCATCGGCTCAGGTCGCCAAGGCTTCTCAATTAATCGTTGCCGACCATCGATTGGCAATGACCGGCACCCCGGTAGAAAATCACCTTGGTGAGCTATGGTCGCTTTTCGAATTTCTTAATCCGGGAATGCTTGGCGCGTCCGGGAAATTCGAAAAACTGACTCGACTAGGAAAGAGCAGTGAAAAAGAACGCAAGCGCGTCGTCCGGTCGCTCTCGAAGGCCATGCAACCTTTCGTGCTACGACGGACAAAGGAACAAGTTCTCAAAGACCTACCTGCCAAAACGGAACAGACACTTTTCTGTGACATGACGCCTGCGCAGAAAAAGAAGTACGAAGAACTGAAAACGTTCTATCAAGTGAAGCTGCAGAAAAAAGTCGAAACCGAAGGCATCGGAAAATCAAAGATCCACGTTTTGGAAGCGCTATTGCGTTTGCGGCAGGCAGCCTGCGATCCGAGGTTACTGGATAAAGACAATCAACCCGGTGCGAAATTGGAGTTACTTCAGCAACAGGTCGAGGAAGTCGTTGCGGAGGGGCACAAGGTTTTGGTGTTCTCCCAATTCACCTCGCTGTTGGCGTTGGTGCGAGCGCAGTTCGATGCCGCCAACATCAAATACGAATACCTAGATGGACAGACGTCCAATCGCGAGGTTCCAGTGAACCGGTTCCAAATGGAACCATCAGTGTCCGCATTTCTTATCAGTCTCAAAGCGGGCGGGCACGGTTTAAATTTGACGGCAGCCGACTATGTCTATTTGCTCGACCCTTGGTGGAATCCAGCGGTAGAGGCTCAAGCGATTGACCGAGCTCACCGCATGGGGCAGACGCGTCCCGTTATCGCCTACCGAGTGATCTGCCGCGACACAGTGGAGGACAAGATTTTGGAACTGCAAAAGTCCAAACGCGACCTTGCTGACAGCATCATCCAAGCCGATGAATCAATGCTGCGGACGCTAACAGCAGACGACATCAAACTGCTGCTGGATTGACCGTAAAGTAGTACAAGCGTCCCGCTTGTCCAGCTGTGTATGCTGCAAGCGGGACGCTTGTCGAGCCGCGCTGCAAGCGGGACGCTTGTCGAGCCGCGCAGCAAGCCGGACGCTTGTCGAGCCGCGCAGCAAGCCGGACGCTTGTCGAGCCGCGCAGCAAGCGGGACGCTTGCACTACGTTGTTGTGGGCACCAATTGCGACGACATTCGCACGATCAACTTCTCAAGCACTAATCGACCGCGATCTTCTTTGGAGTGTGAGCGTTTCAACTGCAAGTCTGCTTCTCGGATCCAATCCAGAATCTGGCCGGCGCGTTGGGAGCCCAATTGCTTCAGTCGCCGCTCAGAATTCTCTAGCTCGCCGTTCCAG
>CALKXO010000014.1 GCA_938003615.1 uncultured Pirellulaceae bacterium
CAGGGCACCCCGATTACGGTTTATGTAAATCCCGACTGCCCCTCGGAACTCACCTCTGAAAAAGGCTTCCGCGCGATCGACTATGGAATGCCGATGACTGCGACGCTTCTATCGCTTGCTGGCGTTATCGTGTTTCTGTGCATTGTGTACAGTCCGAAAGACGATTACGAATCCGAGGTCAACGACGCGCTGCTTTAGAGATTTGCTCGTTGAATCCACGTTCGCCAACCCTTACAAGCATGGTATAATTTGGCAGAGGTAAAAAATGATTGAAATCAAGTACTCTGGCGATGAACTTTGGGCAAGGATTGAACGCGCCGTGGAAAAAGTGAAGGAACGATTGCGGCGGGTCACCAAAGCTCTCAATGAAGCAGAGGTGCCCTACGCCGTTATCGGTGGCAATGCAGTTCAACATTGGGTTGCTCAGGTAGACGAGTCCGTCGTGCGCAACACCCGTGACGTTGATATCATTCTCAATGAAAGTGATTTGGATCGAGCCATTGCCGCTTTGGAGCGAGTCGGTTTTATTTATCGGCGAGCAAAGAGCGTTTCGATGTTCCTCGATGGGCCGGATGCCAAGGCGCGAGATGCAGTCCATGTCGTATTTGCTGGAAAAAAAGTACGAGAGGAATATCCAGAACCGGTTCCTGAGATTGACGACTACGAGCTTATCGAAGAAGCAAGAACCCTTCCTTTGGAAGCTTTGGTACGGATGAAGTTGACATCGTTTCGCGACAAAGACCGTGTTTACATTCGGGATATGATATCAGTACAACTGATAGACGAATCATGGCCGGAGCGACTTTCGCCAGAACTTCGGGTGCGTCTGCAAGAATTGCTTGATGACCCCGATGGCTAAGCGGCAAGTTCTCAACGTACTGCTTGAATCAATTCGACAGCTATCTCAGCGGCAGGGTCGGCGGAGGCCTCTGTCACGTATCCCCAAATGCCATGGTCTCTCAGTTTCGTGTTCCCCGTTACCATGCCCCAGAGCGCTATTGCTTGTCACGAGTGCATCGCTTCGAATGAGGATTCTTGATCGTTGCCGTCGTCCTACAGTCCATCGCCCCATCCTCCGCGCCCGTTTGCCCAACAATGTCCTTCATACGCTGCTCGAGTGTGTTGGCGTCGGACGTGTCGCCGACGAAATACAGGCCGTAATTATGTTTCCCGTCCACGCGGACCCAAAGTGAGTCTGGAGTCGTTTCAATGATCTCTGTTTTGGCAAGGAACGAAACCTCGGGAGTGCCGCTGTTAAACATGGCGTAGGCAAACGGCAAACCATGTCCAATCGTTGCGGTCCATTTTGCTTTCTTTGAGCGAAAGCCGATGTCGACAGTGAAATCACCCCAACCTGCTGCTTCAGCTCGCTCGAATTTTTGACCCTTCAAACCGATACGAAGGTCTGGTTCAAACGGAGAAAAGACTGCTTCTTTCGTCTGAACAATTTCAGGTTGGTCGATCAGTAATCCCAGCTCATCACAACGAAAGGCCAGCGGAAACGCGAACAGGTTTTTGGAGAACCGCTGCGTCATTACAGACGTCCACCAATCGCTGGTCGGCAGTGGGCGCAGCACTTCATCAGAGACAAAGACCTCAAATTTAGGGCCGTGGTCCTCGGAATCAAAATCCGTCAAGGAATGCGTATAACTTGCTTTGCCAACGGAAATTATTTCACCTTGGCAAACAACGCAAGCCATTACCACCAGCACTACGGCGGCGCAGTTGGCTACCGTGACCGACAGGTTTCTCTTAAACACGATGCTCTCCCAAAGTGGATCTTGATTCAGGGTCCGCTGGTGTTATCACGCTAGTGCAGAAACAAGCAAACGGCTCAGCTTCCGCAGCTTACACCATTGGTTCTGGTGCTGATTGATCTCCGCGTTTGGTGCCGGGGCGTAGGAGGCGAAAACCCACATCGGAGCGAATGAACAGGTACAACATCGCCATCTCGATTAGCAAAATCACCAAGGCAAGCCAGCGGTTATAATCGGGGCGTTGAAAGACCTCGCCCTCGCCGACCTGAGGCATCGTTTGAGGCGATTCGGGCAAACCAAAATCTTTTGCCAACCTGCCAATTTTAACCAAGTGGATCACGGGAACTCCAGCTTTGCTAAAGCGCTCCATGATGCCGTCGAGCTCCACCGCTCCGTTGGGAACTTCCTCGTTTAATCCAGATTTGAAAGCTTGTTTACCCTCGGTTCGTCCGGTCGAAGCCATACCGCCGCCAACGTTGACGTAAGCGGCAATAGGTTTGCCTCCGGAGCGTTGCCGGTAGATTTCCATTCGTTGTTCGAGAATGTTCTCGAATTTTTTTTCGTTGAGTAGCTGAATGCCGTTCTCCTCGATCGCACCGCGAATGGCATTGACGCCATCTCTGGGAAATGCCAGCCCTCTGTCGGCCTCTCCGCCAACGGATGCCGCGATCGCGCGTGTGGCAAACACATCGTCATCAGCAAGGATCTTTTCCATATCCAGCCAAAGTAGATTGGGAAGATTAGCGCCCCATGAACTGGACGCGCCACTGCCGATAACAATCGACTGGGCCTCAAGCGTTTCCAATGCAGCGTAAGTACAAATGTTCAATGCTGGAAACGACCCGCTGACACCAACGGCGACCACGTCTCCTTTTTTGACACCCGCGTCTTTAAGCAATTGCACCACGGCAGCGGCGAAGTTTGGATTAATGGTGGTCTGTTTGGCCGGTAACGATCCTGTCAAACTGGTGACGCTGGAAGTGGACAGTCCTAGTAATCCACTTTCTGTTGGATCAATTTTGGGTTCAATCGGCTCGCCCGACTGTTCACGCGCGACGGCAATGACATCAAAAGCACTTTTTGCTAGTTGTGCTGCTTCCATTTTTTCTTCTTGCCATGGCATCTTGCGAACCGTTGGAAATTGCTCAACCAAGACCATGCCCAAAATGGCAAAGGCAGAAATTAAAAGCAGCGCCGTGCGGGATACACTCTTGGGACGCCAATATACTCGTTTCATAACTTATTCTCTTTCCCCGATGTGGCTTCGGCAGCTATCGGGATTCAGTTGCGACCAAGATCAAATTTCGATCGGTAAGCGATGCGTTTGCTAAATGTTTAGCGAATGATCTGTTGAATTTCCATGCCGTAAATCAATATCAAAACGAGTCGAATCGCCACCGATGCCGCGATCAGCGCGGCCAGAGTTTCAATCAACCCTTGCCGGTCAATCCAAATAGCGATCAGCCCTGGAATGATAAATCCAATGACCGAAAAACTAGGTTCCCCTTCGCCAAGCAATCCTAGTGACACAAGCGAAGCGAAGGGAATAAGGTCCATCAGCATTCGGACGATGTATCCAACGAGAATCATCAATACGGTTCGCCTCCGTCCGAAGACAATAACGAAGGTCGAAAGTAGGTGCACAATGAAATAAGTCGTAACGGCGGCCACGATCGTCAGTAGAACATCGACGGGGCGGTCTAGAAAAACGGCAACATAGCCGGGCACCACCATGCCGCCGGCCGCCAAGCCGAACAGTTCAGAAAACAGCAGGCTGACGCAAAGGCCAATCCCGATCGCAACGGTTAGTAATTCTTCCATAGGTGTTTGGTTTTCGGTATGTAGTTTTCGGTGTGAGTGGAGGTCGAGATAATTTGTGGTGACGTTACTCGAATTTTTTAAGTTTACTGCGGTTGGCGAAGTAGCGGACTAGCTCGAGGCCGACGCCGCCAATATTTGCCATGCCCATCACCAACGCACAATCGCCTGCTAGTTCTACGATCGATTCAAAAATCTCGTCGACTCGCCGGTCTTCAGCAAACGAAATTTTCATGGGATCGATGCCAGCACGCGTAGCGGCTTTGGCAAAAATGTAAGTTCCGCTACCAATCAGCAGGTAGTGATCCGGTTGCGGCCAGCTGGCGACGACCTTTCCAAGTTGGTCGGATCGGTCGGGGCGGTCGGCGCGGCAATTGAAGACCGCGATTTTTCGTTTGACGCTCGGGTATCGATCCAAAGCCATCTGCCAAATGCGTTCGGTCGATTCGGGATCGTTAGCGGCGAACCCGTTGACGAACGTAATGTCTCGCATAAAGAACGCCATCTCGTAGGCCGTCATAGCGCCCGAGTCAGGTTTGGCCGCCCACATTCCTGCTAGTGCAACCTGTCGATCAACGCCCAGATCTTGGCAGATCCGCAATGCAAGGGCGACGTTTTCGGCGTGTTCAACATAAGCAAAACCGTCAAGGTCTACGTCACTGATGGCCGCCACGTCTTCGTCGGTGATGCCGATTAGCTCAGTATTTCGATCCTTGGAGGACATTTCAAAAATGTCAATGTGATCGCGTTCAGCGGTATACAGTTTTCCATTGACGGGCGTCATGCCGGCGAGAGCCAACCCGACGTCTCGTTCACCGGGCCCCATCACATCTAGATGATCTTCGCGCGCGTTGGTGATAACACCATGAGTGGCGTTGACGAATTTGCTTTCACTTAACCACTGTAAGTGGGGAATCAGTGCCATGCACTCAATCACCAAGGCATCGGCATTTAGATCGACCGCCGCCGCGACGATACGGATTTGTTCAATCACGTTGGCTCGCGCCGGGCGGAAAACAGGAAACTCGGTCCCGTCGGGAAGAATCATGCGCGGTAATGTGCCGGTCGTTTTACAACATGTTCGAATTCCGCCGGATCGCATGCCGGCAGCAATCAATCGCGCAACGCTAGATTTACCACGTGTCCCATTAACGTGAATGCGGATCGGAATCTGTTTCAGACGCCGACGGTGAGCGGCTGCTTCGGCAATACCGGCAGCGGTTAACAGGCCGGTCGCCGCCGTCAAAATAGCAATGGCACTCATCGAATTGTCGTCTCAAGGGGCTGAATTGGCAGCAGGAAATGATAGTGTCAGATTCATGGTTTTAGAATCGAGAGTTTACCCAAAATTGGAAAACAAAGGGGAATCGGAACGCCGTTAATTTTGATCAAACTAGCTTTTCCCTGACCCCAATGGTGCGGCTGGATGCCCCAAGACTGGTGGTCGGTTTGGATCGTTTACGCAGGTTTATTTGAAGAGTTCTTTCAGCGGCAGTCGAATTGATAGGGTATTGTTGGAAATCGAGCTGAATCCATGAGGTTTTGAGGAAACCCGAGGGTAGACCGACGGTTTCAACAGCCCCCATACAGTTCGAGGATAAACAATCGGCAGATTCTTGATCGACCAAGAAACGAGCATTTACTTTTCCATGGCGTCACAAGGCAATAATTCGTTCTGCTTCATCACGGCGTCGCTCAAGGCAAATATGACCGCGCGTTGTTTGATGTTTTTCGTGGTGTTTGTCGTGATGGCTTTCAGTTGTGTGGGAACCGTTGCTGCCCAAGACGATCTAACCAACGGCCTAACAACGAATGTCTTAGCAACGAATGTTTTAACTGCCGATCAGGTTGAGGCCTTCGATGGTGCCGTGCGTCCAGTGCTGGAGAATTACTGTGCGGACTGCCATTTGGGCGGTGCCGAAGAGGGTGGTGTTTCGCTAAGTGCCTTGGTGGATCCCAGCACGACGGCGAGGGATAAAAAGTTATGGGACCGCGCACTCAAACAACTACGCCATGACTTGATGCCGCCTCGAGAGATGGATCAGCCAACGGCGAAGGAGCAAGTTGAGGTTGAGCGTTGGATCAAGAATGCGGTGTTCGCGATTGATCCGGCTGACCCTGATCCCGGCCACGTGACCGTTCGACGGCTCAATCGCATCGAGTATCGCAACACGATCAAAGATCTATTTGGTTACGAAATCAATACGGAATTATTGTTTCCGCCAGACGATGCGGGGCACGGATTTGACAACATCGCCGAAGTGTTGACCTTATCGCCGCTGTTAATGGAGAAGTATATCGACGCGGCCACAGAAGTTGTGATGGCGAGAGTTCCAGTCGTCTCGGGAGTTCCCAAACGACGCTGGTTTGGTGGCAAAGAATACGAAATTCTTCAACAAAGCAAGCCGCTTTTGGATGACGACGAAAATCCCGAAAGCGAAAATTCAAAAGACGATTCAACCGATCAAGAAAATCCGTTGGAGTCGATCGACATCAAAGAAACGATGGTGCGGTTTTTTTACAGTGGCGGTGGAAAAGTCAAACTGAATTTCACGATCGATCAAGCGGGGAAATATGACTTCTTGGTGATGATTAGGGCGGGCGAAGACTATGTCGAGGGTAAAGTTGATGACAACCGTTGCCAAGTGACGATCGATGTGGACGGCAAAACGATTGCCGATGAAGAGTTCGCGCGGGAGGGTTGGGACAAACATGAGTATGTTGTCAGCAAGGACTGGGAGGAGGGCGATCACTGGATGACGATCGACGTCACGCCGCTGACCGACGAAAAACAGACTCGCCGCCTGCGGTTGGAGGTTGGCGAAACGCGATTGACTGGGCCGCTGGATGATCCCGATAGCTTTGTGTTTCCCGAACGTCACGGAGACTTTTTCCCTGAGGCTATTCCAGAAGATAACGAAGCACGCAAACAATACGCTGGCAAACTTCTTTTTAAAGCCGCCAAAAAGGCGTTTCGCCGCCCGCCTGAACCTGAATCCGTTAAGCGACTGGTGGAGCTGGCGGAGTCGGTTTGGTCTGCTGAAGGAAGCGACGAGGCCACATTCGAGAGAGGTATCGCTCAATCCTTCATTGCGATCCTGTCCTCGCCGAATTTTATTTTTCGCGAAACGTTTCCAGTCGATCAAGATGACTCTGCCGAAAAATCTTTTGCACCGGTCAGTCGTAACGCACTGATCGACGAGTACTCGTTGGCGACGCGCCTGTCTTACTTCCTGTGGTCAACCATGCCCGATGATCGCATCGTCAAATTAGCCGACGACGGCAAACTGCGAGACAATTACGATGAGGTCGTAAAGAAGATGGTGGAGGATAAGCGGTTTGCTTCGTTTTACAAAAATTTTATGGGACAGTGGTTGCGAACCCGTGATATCGATCGTGTCACGATCGATGCGTTCGCCGTCCTGCGAAGTGGAGAGGAAGGCAAAAAGGAACGGAAGCTTCTCGCCACAATCGATCGGCTGAAGAAGATTAGGGATCAACTGACCGAAGCGCAGCGTAAAGAACTGAAATCTTCCTATCGTCAGATGAAAAAACTACACTCCATGGCGCGAAAGTTTGCGCTTGATTCTGAACTGCGATCAAGCATGCGACGCGAGACGGAGATGCTGTTTGAGCACATTGTGAAAAACGACTCTGATCTGATCCAGCTAATAGACTGCGATTTTACTTTTCTCAACGAACGTCTGGCCAGCCACTACGGTATCGAAGGCGTTGAGGGAAAAGAGATGCGTCGTGTGAAGCTGAAACCTGAGTCTCATCGCGGTGGCATTCTTACTCACGGTTCGTTTCTGGCTGTGACGTCTAACCCTGATCGTACTTCGCCGGTGAAGCGCGGGGTGTTTGTGTTGGACAATTTGCTGGGGATGCCACCCGGATCTCCACCGCCAGACATTCCGGCACTGGAAGCTAGTTCGGGAGAGGATCTGACGAAGTTTACACTGCGGAAGTCGTTGGCGTTGCACCGGGAGGACCCATTGTGCAGTTCCTGCCACAACCGGATGGACCCATTGGGACTGGCGTTGGAGAACTATGATGCTTTAGGCCGATATCGAACTCAGGAAGCCGATACAGAGATCGACGCCAGTGGTGAATTGATTTCCGGCGAATCGTTTGAAAATATCGACGATTTGAAGAAAATATTGGCCACGAAGCACAAAGAGAAGTTTTATCGCTGCGTGACCGAAAAATTGATGACCTATGCTCTGGGGAGGTCGGTTGAGTATTATGACCTGCAGACGATCGACGACATTGTTGCCTCATTGCTCAAAGAAGGCGGTAAGCCATCAGTGCTTCTCAATGGAATCGTGCGATCACCCGGTTTCCAAATGACACGGCTTGAATCGCCGAACCGTCAGGTTCGGCGAGAGCATTCCAATAAGTTGCGGATCGAGTAGAAACATGAACAGTCTAAACCGACGAAGTTTTCTGCGAGGAATCTCTGCTGCGATTGCGGTCCCCGCGATGATGTCACTGATTCCCGCAAGGGCGTTGGCTGCCGGCGCGCCGACAGTCGCAGGTGTGACTGCCAGCGGCGCCCCGCTGCGAACGGCGTTCCTCTATTTTCCCAACGGCGCGATTCCCGAGGCGTGGTGGCCCGATTCCGCCAAGGTTGGGGACAAAGAACTAAAGCTCAGTAAGACACTTGCGCCGCTTGAATCCGTTAAGCATTCACTGCAAGTCCTTGAAGGACTAGATATGGAACCTGCCGAGGCGGGGCCCGATGGTGCTGGTGATCACGCGCGCGGTAACGGAACATTCCTGACTGGAGTAAGACTCAACAAGAGTGCAACCAATATTCGCGCCGGCGTTTCCATCGATCAGGTTTTAGCCGCGCAGGTTGGCGACCAGACCCGATTCCGTTCCCTGGAACTAACGTGCGACGGAAATCGAGACACTGGCGAGTGCGATTCGGGATACAGTTGTGCCTATCAGTACAATATGGCATGGCGGTCGCCAACGACGCCGATGATCCCAGAAGCCAATCCGCGTTTGGTCTTTGAAAGGCTCTTTGGCACGGGTTCACCAGATCAACGCAAAGCAAATTTTCGACAGCGTCTGGAGCAGCAGAAATCGGTGCTCGATTTTGTAATGGGCGACGCGCGAAGAATGCATGACCGTCTGCAATATTCAGATCGACAAAAACTTGATGAGTACCTGACATCGGTGCGATCGATTGAAGCTCGCATCCAAAAGGCGGAGAAATTCAACGCGCCCGACGTGGCAAATGTCATGACGCCGGACGGGATTCCCGAAGATTATTCTCGGCACATTGAGTTGATGTTTGATCTGATGCGGTTGGCATTTCAAACTGATTCGACACGCGTCGCCACATTCAGTCTCGC
>CALKXO010000015.1 GCA_938003615.1 uncultured Pirellulaceae bacterium
AGTGCTCGGGCAGGAGTGCCCAAGCTACGGTAAATTCTCATCTGCCAATCGCCTAATTCCAAATCAGGGGCCTTGAGTTCTTCCGATGGCGTGCGCACGAGAAAGCCATCTTGCGCGTAGTTGTTTTCTTTTGTGCTTAGCTTGTATAGCGTGTCAGAGCCGACGTGATGACTGGTGAGAACCAAACCATTGGCGGAAACGAACGACGCAGATCCTCCTACATTGAAACGCACGCAAGACTTCATGAGATGTTCGGACCAATTCTGGTCAGGTTCAAAATCATGTGCCGTTTTCAGGTGCTCGACAGGCAGGCAGGCTGTTCTGCAACCACATTCCTTCGTCCGCGCGAAGTGTAGGGTTGCTGGCCAAGGCACAGAGCAGCATCGCCAGTGTCGAGAGAATCGCGATTGCGGATCGGGTGCAGTTTCTAGATCGGCGGTACATGGCAGTCTCCTCACGAAACTCTTTTGACGGACGTCTCTCAGCACGAAAAAACGCCGCTGCGAAGTGGATTCGCAGCGACGTTCATTGTGGGAAGTGGTAGGTGACTTGTTAAGGGGACGGCATTCAAAGGAGACGGCATTCAAAGGGAACGACACGCTAAGGAGACCGCTTCACGAAGTCCCTTAAAGATCATTCTGCGATCAAAGCCGGAAATTCAAACTCGCCAGAAAGTTCAAAGGAGTGCTCAACTTGAAGATTATCGGGAAGTCGATCGACGATCATCATCGCCTCGCGGATCACTTTGGCCCGAAATCCAGGAGGACGACCGCGCCTGAAAATATGTTGTTGAGAAAACACCAGATTACGCTGCTTGAGACAATCCGAAGACAGGCAAATCGACAGAATTTTTTCCCGGCGGATCATTGGCAACGCCTTGCAAGAGCCGCACATTTTCATTGCAGCCGATTTTTCCTCTCCACACTCGAAGCAAATTGCGTTCATTTTTATCCCTCCGCTTCCTGTCTCAGTTTCAGTTGTCTCACTCTCTAAAACGTAATTTTCTGGTGAAACATAGGTCAGGATTTTGGGTGTGGAGGAAAAATCTGATCGCCATTTTGGAAAACCGCGAAACGCGATAGGATAGGTCTTTACCGGCCTCAGGGACGCTTATGGGCTCCACAATCGCCCGTTTCCGATCCCAAGAGCTCGCGTTTTTGCCGACAATTTCTCCTTTTTGAAGCCAATTTTTCTATGAATACTGTCGTCCGCCTCCCCGAACGTTCCGAAGTCGATGTCAACGATACTTGGGACTTGAGCCTACTATTTCCCGACGACGACGCTTGGGAGAAGGCCTTTGAACAATTTGAGAGCCTGATTGACGGGTACGCTCAATTCAAAGGCAAATTGGCCGACAGCGCTCAGACGCTGGCGGATTGCCTAAAATTCGATGGCGAACTCGAGCGATTGGGAGAACGGCTTGGCAACTACGCTTTTCTTAAGATGGCCGAGGATCAAGCCAACGGCGACTATCAAAAACTGATGGCGCGGCTGCAAAGTGTCGCCACCAAAGCGGGTGAGGCCGGCAGTTACATCCGCCCCGAGATTATGGAGATCGACGACGCGCGGTTGGCGGAATTTGTGGCCACACCAGAAATGGAACTCTATCAACTAATGATGGAGCGCTTGACGCGATATAAGCAATTCACGCTGAGCGAAAAGGAAGAGCAACTGTTGGCAATGCAGGGCGAGATGGCGGGTGCGACAGGCCGAATTTTTCGACAACTGCATGACGCAGATTTGAAGTTTGGAACGTTGGAGGACGAAAACGGCGACGAAGTCGAACTATCGCCCAGCACGTTTTCTCAGTTTCTAGTATCGCCCAACCGGGAGGTCCGCAAGAAGGCCTTCCATCAATTCTACGAACAGTTCACCGGCCACAAAAACTCGTTGGCTGCGATCCTCTCAGGCTCGGTTCAGAAAGACGTCTACTACGCGCGCGCTCGTGGCTACGACAGCGCACTCCACAGCGCACTCTATGCAGACAATGTGCCGCAGTCGGTCTACGACAACCTGATCGGCGCTGTTAGAAAAAATTTGCCGGCCTTATACAAATACTACGACTTGCGGAAACGCAAAATGGGATTGGATGACATCCATCACTACGACACTTACGTGCCAATCTTGAGCGACATCGAGATCGAGCACACTTGGGACCAAGCGGTGGAAGTCGTGTCCGAATCGCTGGCACCACTGGGTGACGAATACGTTTCAGTGCTGAAGAAAGGGCTCACCGGCCGCTGGTGCGATCGCTATCCCAACGCTGGCAAACAAAGCGGTGCATTCAGTGCAGGGTGCTTTGACAGCGAGCCCTACATTTTGATGAACTACAAACCGAAAGTGCTCAACGATGTCTTCACCCTCACACACGAGGCGGGACACTCGATGCACTCCTACTACTCTGTCAAACATCAACCGTTTGAGTATTACTCTTATACGATCTTTGTTGCCGAAGTCGCCAGCACATTCAACGAACAATTGTTGACGCGGCACATGCTGGAACAAGCGACCGACAACCGACTGAAAGCTTATCTCATCAACAACGAGATTGACTCCATCCGGGGAACGATCATTCGTCAGACCATGTTCGCCGAATTCGAGAAACTGACCCATGAAATGTGCGAAAGCGGACAGCCGTTGACGGTCGATACTTTCCAAGAAGTCTACGGACAACTACTGGGCGACTACTTCGGACCGGACTTCGCCGTTGATGAGGAACTGCCACTGGAGTGTCTGAGGATTCCGCATTTCTATCGCGCGTTTTATGTCTACAAATATGCCACCGGGTTGTCTGCATCGATTGCCCTCAGCCAGCGCGTGCTCGGCGGCGGCAAAGCGGAGCTCGATGACTACTTGAGCTTCCTCAAAGGTGGTTGTTCCAAGCATCCGCTCGATCTGTTGCGTGATGCTGGCGTCGATCTTGAGAAGCCCGAACCCGTTGATACGGCTTTGCAACGCTTTGCAGATTTGGTAGATCAATTGGACACACTACTGTGAGTACGGACAAGGCTAGCAAATGCACGGAATTGCATCTTCCTAGCCTTCCCATTGCCCCTCGCCGTTTACTTTCATTGCTCGGAAGCCGATGTTCAGAATCCCCCAATCCACCTGTTTGGCGAAAATTCTGACCGGATTGCTACTAGTATTAATAGCAGCAGCCTCTTCCCAAACGGCTTTTGCTCAAAAACGAAAAGCGACCGACTGGCGCGCCAAGCGGAAGGTGCTAGATCGGGAGTTTGCTGACGAGCTTCAGGACATTGCGATGTGGTGCCGGGGATCTGGAATCGCTCAACAGGTTCCCCAAACCTTTAACATTTACCACAACCGCGATCTTCGACGGCAGTACATTTACCTTCCGACGACCAAAAAAATGCCTGAGTCGCGCACGGGCAAGTTAGGTGAGTGGCTTGATCGAGTCGGTGCCGTCAAAATTGAGCATGCGGCGAAAATTTTTGAACTTGCAAAAAACGCTGCCGATGAAGGTGCCAACGCGATTGCATTTCAGCTTCTTCATGAGGTGGTCTATTTTGACCGCGATCATGCTGCTGCGCGAGATATTCTGGGGCACAGGGATAAAGGAGACTCTTGGCAGATCAACACCGATCGTCTGAAAGTCAAAAAGAAGCGCCCCAACCATGATTTGTTGAAGTGGAAAGCGGGCTCCTACATCACTGTAATCACACCGCATTTCACCATCGACTCCACGGCAGGTGAGAAAGAAACGATTTTCTTGGGGGAAAGTCTTGAGCAGTGGCACGATGTGTGGCGTCAGGTCTTTTTCGAATACTGGACTTCGGCGTCTGTGAAACGCTGGATGGAAAAGAAGGGCTCCTTCAAAGAACCCAAAAAACGATACAACGTCGTCTTTTTTAAAGACCATCAACAATATGTGAATAGCCTTTCCCAATGGGTCAAAGGAGTGGAAGGTTCGACCGGATACTACAACCAAGAGTTGCAGCTGTCATTCTTTTCGGCTGGCAACGACCCGCAGAACATTGATACGTGGAAGCACGAACTGGCGCATCAGCTATTCCGAGAAACGGCCCGCGCCCGAAAGTCTCCTTTCAAGGAGCGACACCTGTGGTTGGATGAAGGCATTGCGATGTACTTTGAATCGCTAACTGATATGGACGGCTATGTCACGCTGGGTGGATTTGATTCAAGACGCTTGCAATACGCGCGTGTTCGCAAATTGCGTGAAGGGTTCTTTGTTCCTTCAGGGCAACTCGCCTCGCTTTCACAGGAGCAATTTCAGAACCGCAAGGATATTTCGTCGGTGTACTCGCAAGCCGCCGGCATGGCTCACATGTTGATGAATGATGAACGGGGCATGATGCAGTCCAATATTAACGAATTTATGAAGGTGATTCACAAACGCAAAGTGAAGCCAGATTCTTTCGAAAAACTAATGGGCAAGAGCATGTCCCAACTTGATCTGCAATATCTCAAGTTTTTAGAAACCTCCAATAATGAGGTATCGGACTATCTGCTACGTCCTGAGCTGAGAACCGAAATGGCTTTGCCCAATGCCGATCTTTCACTTAGCGCGTTCGAAAGCATCGGACAATGCAAGCGCTTGCGTTGGCTTGATGTTACTGGCAGCAATGTGTCCGCAGCGTCGATCAGCGCACTAAAAAACTGTAGTCAGCTGAAGCAAATTTTTCTGACTCGCTGTTCGATTGAGCCGACAGCCTTCGCCAAGATGAATCAGTTGCGATCACTGGAAGAGATCGATCTGACTGCCTCCAGCGTCACCAGTCGTGATTTGGCAGTTTTAGCGCGAGCGACGAAACTAAAAGTCCTGCGTCTGACAGGAACCCGAATTACTGACGCAGCTGTCCCGGCACTTGCTCAGATACAATCGCTGAATATGCTAGATGTCTCCAAAACGCGCGTTACCGCCGGTGCGGTCGCGTCTCTGAAACAGGCACTTCCGGGCGTCAACATCATCAGCCAATAGTCGCCGCCGGAAGGCACCAAGACTAACGCGCTGCGTGAGCGCGCCGACGGAAGAGACCAGCCTCTCAAGCAGTGTGAAAGTTCATGGTATACTGCGGCCTAAAGATCGACATTCACTGCAGGGGAATCAGATATGCAGCCATGGCATCTAGCACGGACGAACTACGGCATCGTTAAAGAACAGAAGTATGAAGTAGCCGTTCTACCACTAGGCGCCACTGAACCACACAATCTTCACCTGCCATACGGCACGGATCTGTACGAAGGCAATCTCGTCGGTGAAAAAGTTTGCGAGGCCGCATGGAAGAACGGGGGGAAAGTCGTCTTGCTGCCAACGATTCCCTATGGGACCGAAAACAACATGCACCAGTTCCCGCTGGCGATGAACATCGACCCGCAAACATTGTTCCAAATCATTCGTGATCTGATCGATTCTCTGCTCAATAGTGGTATCCGGAAAATCGTCCTGCTTAATAGCCATGGCGGCAATGAACTTCGGCCCTTGTTGCGAGAACTCAATGGTAAATCTGACGCTCACCTGTTCTTGTGTAACTGGTTTTCTTGTTTCGGAGATGTGTACCACGATATCTTTGATCAGGCCGAAGATCACGCCGGAGAAATGGAGACCTCCTTTGGACTAGCGTATTTTCCTGACCTAGTCGCGATGGATTCTACGGACTCCAAAAAGGTTTCCGCCGATGATGGGGCGACGCGAAAGAGTCAGTTCGAGGCCCTCAATGAAGGCTGGGTGTCTATGTCACGCCCGTGGCATTTACTGACCAGTAACTCAGGATCAGGCAACCCCCACGCCGCAACCGCCGAAAAGGGCGAGCAGATGATGGAGGTTCTGGTGGATCGAATTGGCGGGTTCTTGGTGGAGCTATCACAGGCGGAAATAAACGAGCATTTTCCCTACAGCGGTTAAGTGGCAGCCCGTTAAGGTTGAAATCAAGGAAAACCGCGCCGCCTCCATTTCGAACCGTTGACTGCCAATGTCAGCCTGTTTAAAATCCCGCACGTTGGAAGGCGATCCTTCCAAATACACGGTGGGTATAGCTCAATTGGTTAGAGCGCCGGTTTGTGGTACCGGAGGCTGGGGGTTCAAGTCCCCTTACTCACCCTTTTTTCTCTTGCGGGCGTTGCGTTACAGTGCTTCGCGATGTGGTTTGGCGATTCGGCGATTGGGCATTTCGGCGATTGGGCATTTCGGCGATTGGGCATTTCGGCGATTGGGCATTTCGGCGATTGGGCATTTCGGCGATTGGGCAATTCGGCGATTGGGCAATTCGGCGATTGGGCAATTTCGCGACACAATTGCGATAGTCTATCCCGCCAGCACCAGCCCATACATCCCCGGGGCTGAAGGCAGATGAGCGTACTGGATATGCGAAAACCCGCACGCTTTGAGCATCTCTTTGATCACGCCAGGATCGTACAGTTGACCGGATTTAGTCCTCAGCCCCAACTCCATTGCGGTCACCAGACGCGTTAGTTCACCGTGGTCCTGTCCAGGGAAAATGTCGATCAGTACCATTTCACCTGTCTGCGTCAGCCAGGCGTTGGCTGTTTGAAAGAACTTTTCACATGCTTCTTTGGAACGTGTGTGAAGAAAGTTAGTTGCAATCAGCACGTCGAACGAATTCGGCTCCACCTCGGCGCCGATCATATCGTTTGGATCTTCGATCAGTACTTTTTCCACTTGACCTTCGAGCCCCACACTTTCAATCGTCTGGTCAGCGCGTGTTAGTCCCTCGGCGGTGTCCATCAAAAACACTTTGGAAGTCGGGTCTTTGTGCGCTATCGTTGCCCCCATCACGGCCGACCCGCAGCAAACCTCAAGAATACGCTGGCCTTTGCGATGCTTGCCCACCCCCAGTACCTCGGCCGCATCAAGCGCAACCGGGGTCATCATCCATTCTTCTGTTGCGCGCTGCAACACATAGTCAAATTCGGTCTGGTCGCATTTCGGGTCATCGTGGACTGAGACTCCCGTTTTCACATATTGGGGTAGTTGTTCCCAAAAGGCGTCGCCAAAATCTAAAAATTGATCCGGAATCAATCTGCCAATCTGAGACAACGCGAAATCCTGCCCGTAGCATTCGACCAATTCAGTCGTCGCCAGAATTGCCATCAATTGCTCGACCTGTGGCGTCTTACAGCCATTCGCTTCGGCCAATTGAATGCAGCTTTTCTGGCCTGAGCGCAACGAATTGACAATCCCCAACTTCACTGCGGCGCGAATAGCCTGAGTCTGCGCGTTGCGGTTTTTCAGATTTAGATAATCCTCGATGGCTTTGACATGCGAATTGGACATTGGCTTCCTGCGAGACTTCTTCTGGAGCGACGGTCGATTGGCTGGCCAGGCGAAGGAATGAGAACATGGCCAACGGACTCCTTTTGTCGCCTATTTGACCTGTTTTTTCAATGGGAGTGTCGATTAGACTGACCCCCGCAATGGCTCGACGGCAGACCACCATTTCTACCTACCCCAACCGCACGTTTCAGGTGAACCTATACAATGTCAGACGAAAACAATTCTTCGATACGGGGCCTAATCTTTGATTGCGACGGTACCCTAGCCGACACCATGCCGCTGCATTTCCGCGCTTGGCGAGCGACGCTTGACCGGTACAAAATGGAATTGAGCGAGGACCGTTTCTACTCGCTGGGCGGTCAGCCAACGGTAAAAATCGTCGGACTACTCGCCAAAGAGCAAGGAATCGAACTTTCACCAACGGAGGTCGCTGTCGAAAAGGAAGAAGCTTTCCTTACCCAACTGCGAAAGGTCAAACCGATCGCGCCGATTGTAGATATCGTTCGCCAACACCATGGAAAATTGCCCATGGCAGTTGCCTCTGGTTCTCATCGAGAAGTCGTCAAAACGGTGTTGGAGATTATCGGGTTGAGTGATCTGTTTGATGACCATCGCATTGTTGGCGCCGAAGACACAGAGCTTCACAAACCCAACCCGGACGTTTTTTTGGAAGCGGCACGACGAATTGAGATCGCTCCGGAGCTGTGCCGCGTTTACGAAGACGCCGAACTTGGCATCGAAGCAGCTCGACGCGCCGGCATGGAGTGCTTTGACGTTCGGACGGTCTTTATTCCGGAGAGAATCAGCTAATTGAATAAGTACCTATCCTGAAAACTATAGTGGGACAGGAATCTCCAATCTACGACGAGGTTTCGGGATAGGTTCTAAATCGACTTGGACTCGCGAAAAATTTCCAGCGCTCGCCGCCGTGCATTGTCAACGCCATCAAGTTGCTGATCTAACTGCTCAGCGCGAATCGTTTGCAAAATATGCTTGAAGCTTGGTCCGGGTTGAATTCCCATCTCAATCAAGTCCTTACCCGCCAACAATAGGGGTGGGTCAAGTTCTTCGCGCGGTCGCAGTAGTGCCGCCCGACAGAAATGTTGAGCCCTCGCGCTTGCCCCCAAGACATTCGCAACGTCCATTGCCGGCCATACATGCGGGTGAACGATGACCGGCTGTACAACTGACCAAGGAAGTGCATCAGCGCGGTTAATCGTCTCCCAATTCTCTGCCACCCAGCGGACCACCGCAATCTGATCGTTCTTTAGACGCCACTGATCCTGAAGTCGGTCCAAATAAGTCCCACTCGGCTGCTTGGTCGTGATGCTAATTTTTAGCAACACTGCCAAAACAGTCTCGAACTGAAATTGGTTTTCGGGCGAAATTTTTAATTCCTTCGTTTGCCCGAACGACTCCGCAGAGAATGGTGGGTTGCTCCGGCGTGGCAGGATGTACTCCCACAGCCCAGTCTCCCGCAGTCGATCAATCGCAATTCGGAACGTCTGGTGATTTAGCATCCGGACCACTTCGGCACCGATCCTTTCAGCGCTAACGACCTCGATCTCCGAGGCGCGTCTAACGATGGCATCTTGGGTTTTCGATTCCAGAGTGAATTCGAATGTCGAGGCAAATCGAACGCCCCGCAGCATTCGCAGTTTGTCTTCTTCAATACGTTTGTCTGGATCGCCAATTGCGCGAATGACACGGCGCCCGATGTCTTCCTGTCCGCCAACAAAATCGATCACCTTTTCGGTCACGGGGTCGAAGAACATCCCATTGATCGTGAAGTCACGGCGAATCGCGTCTTCACGCGCGTCGGTGAACTGAACAGAGTCCGGCCTACGCCCGTCACTGTATCCACCGTCTCGACGAAATGTCGCTACTTCAATTTGGCCGGCGGTTTTGGGGCCGACAACGGTGATCACACCAAATGACACTCCTATCGGAAGCGTCCTTTTAAAACCGAACAGCTCGCGCACCTGCTCCGGTGTCGCGCTAGTTGCCACATCGTAGTCCTTGGGCGCGCGGTTCAGAATCGCGTCGCGTACACAACCGCCGGCCCAATAAGCAGTGAACCCAGCGCGCTGAAGGGAAACGGTAACCTCGGTGGCGAACTGTTTCTGATTCATAGCGATCTGGAAAAATCAGCAAGGACTGGCAACGATTCAAAATCTATCTCTGACATAACTTCTGACCGACCAAGGGAGTAGACCCGAATCATTATATGCGATGCACAGGTGGGTGAGGTCGAGAGACGCTAGAGACACTTACAGCAAGACCAAGGTTCAGTACGGATTCCAAGCACGCCCAAAAGAGCCGATAGCCCCGATAGCACGGAAAGAGCTTACTTTAAAGCAGGTCTGCCAACGACGACCACTGGATATCGTTTCGCGTATGCAATCGTTTTACCAGTTCGACTGCATCGGGACGATCTTCCAAAAGCCGAAAGGCGACGCTGGCCAGAGCGACATCTTCACACTCGAAACAAATCACAAAATTGCCATACGTTCCGTTGATCGGCTTCTGTTTTAGGTGGAAGTGATTCTCCATTAACTGTAACACCGCATCGGCTTTGGAGAATGTAGGCAACCCCAGTATCATCCGCATCGAACCGCCACAATTATCGACCTCAGGGCGCGCGGCCGAAATTTTATGATTCAGCCAACTGATCAACTGCTCAGGTGCAATACCCGCTTGGACTGTGATTTCGTCTAGGCACAGTTTTTGGTAGGCGTCGGCCAGCACACGTTGAGCCGCCGTGCGAATTTCTCCGGGTAACCGATACTGCCAAACGGAAGACTGATTCAGCGATTCGGCAAATCCACCGCGATCTTCAATCAAAGATGAGTACACCTGAATCTCGGCGCGGGAGATCTGATTTTCTAGGTCCGAGTGAATACTGTCGTTCATCAGACAGTCCATATTAAAACCGTTTTCTGAAACGAAAGAAGACAGATCGGTTTCTTTGGGAAACTCCTTGGCGACCAACTGCAAGTGGCTCTTGAACTTGTGAGTCACAGCAGCAGCAGAGTTCAAACTGCGGCTTAAAACGCGAGCAAATTCCTTGGTATATTTCAGGAAGAAGTAATACTCTCTACGACGCACGTACTCTTCCAACAACGTAAACGCATCGTTTCCAGCGGACTTTTTCATTTTCTGAAAAGCGCCCGAGAGCAATGCTTGTAGATTCACCTGCTCTTCAGAAAGCTGTTGGCCGAGCGACAGCGACCAGTCCCCGAGGCGTTCTTGAGAAAGATTAACACACTGGTCGACCAGTTCCAAATCGAGGGTTTCGCGATTTAGTAGTTCGAAGAATTCAAGCGACAGTTCATCTCCACCTGAGATCGCCGCATGTCCGATGAAGTTGTCCATCTCTAGACAGACTAGCGGATCCTCGCTACCACCGTCGTTGTTTTCTACGGCTGGCCCATAAAGATCGTCCATGACCTTCGTCATCTGCAGCTCAAGCTGCGAAGAGGATTTCTGGCCAAGTATTTCCCTCATTTGATCGAGTGCTTGTCGTACTTTTTCCTGAGTGACGATCTTTTGGGTTTCGCGCTGGATCCCTTCGAAAATCGCTTCGTAAGACAGGTTGAATTTCGCAAAAGTCGTGTCAACTAGCGCAAGCCCATCTTCGCCACTGCCTGAACCACCAAAAATCCAACGACTCAACAAACCTCTGGAGAGTCGATTGACGGCCATCTCACCAAGCCCATGAATACCGGGGCCCGAAACACTTAGCCCGAAAGATCGCAATGAGAAGTGCTCAAGCTCTTTTTGCTTCTCCCGGCAAGCGTCGAAAAACACGCTACAGTTAGAAATTGATCCGAGGCCAATGTACTCCGCTACTTCGCTTAACTTCTTCTCAAAGTCCGATTGATTCAAGTCCCGTCCAAGATCCCGGTAGTACGTGTACTCAAAGGGGGACTGATCTTCAAATTTGGGAATTCCAAGGCTTACATCGCCTTCGTATCCCGAATCGTTATAGTGCCGCAACTCAGTCATAAAGGCGAACGCATTGGCCGCAGCTAAGCCAGGATCCCGGTCCCGTCGGTAGGCCGCATGCAGCAGAATTCCCGTCAGCGCATCGGTCTTCATCGCCTTCTCTGCCATCAGCAACCGCAAAGTGTATGCCAAATCCAGCGTCATTCCACTTCCTAAGCCACCGCTGATCGTGGAAACAACGATCACTCTTGGCTGCTCAATTTTTCCGGGATTCATCCCCAGTGTCTCGCAGGTCGTTGCGAGGTTTTCTGGCAACGCCAACGCATCGAGCGTGCCAGAGAGTGAACTCCAAAGCGTCTCAAAATGGTCCGCAAAGGCTAGTCGTCCTAACGGCCTGAGACCTTCGGTTTGAAGAGAACGAGGAACGTTATAGATCCAACGTCTACTGAGCCACTTAAATTTTGAAGCATAGTCCCGATACCCTTCCGGTTTTCGGAGAGGGACCGGGATCGTCTCATCCAAATTCAAGGCAACCGATTCAGACCTTGAAGCCAGCGACCTCAGTGCATTTCTGTCGCTATCGATACCAACAACCTTAAAAGCAGGCAACAAATCCATCGATCCGTATCGAGTCGTCAACTGTTGCTTCACGCGTTGGACAACCTTGTTAGCCGTGCCGCCAACGCCCACCACAATCGTCGGTTGAAACGTCGCGGTGCTTGGATCGCACTCCGGCGGATCGATCGGACTGATCGGATCCGCTTGGTATGGCGCGCCGACGGATGACAGGATTTTGGTGAAGTCGTTTGTCTGTCGTGAATCATAGGCCTCGGTGTTGGTCTCGGTGTCAGTATCGTGTCGCACCGCACGGATCCGTGTGACGACCTTCTTTTTGATGCGACGACGACTGATCAGCTCGTCGGCCATCTCTCGGCAGGTATTGAATCTATGGGCCGGATCTTTGGCAAGCGCTTTGGCAATGATTGGTTGGTCAATACTGGGAAGCGCCTGCAGGCTGGGCTTGCCATGCATGTGCTGAGCCGCCAATTGAGCGGGAGTCGAACCCGGAAAGGGACGAACACCTGTCAGCATTTCCTGATACACGATCGCCAGCGAGTACTGATCGCTCTTTTTACCTGGACGGCCATCGAACAGTTCCGGTGCTGCGTAAGCGGGCGTCATCCCCTGCATCATGGACTGCGACGCGTTATGGAGATCCTTAATCAATCCAAAGTCGGCAACCTTAACATGGCCACTGACCATCAACAGATTTTCCGGCTTGATGTCCAA
The DNA here is from genome assembly GCA_938003615.1 of uncultured Pirellulaceae bacterium. GTDB lineage: Bacteria > Planctomycetota > Planctomycetia > Pirellulales > Pirellulaceae > Mariniblastus. The sequence goes on from CALKXO010000015.1 coordinate 12,512, forward strand.
ATGCTGCAGGCCCTGCTCGGCGCTCATATAGTCTAGCGCGTCGCCGGCGTCGCGCACGTATTGCAGAATCTTCTCGCGCGGGATCCCCGATTCGCCTTCTAAAATGTATTCGTTGAACAGATCAGCCATACTCTTGTCGGCCAACTCAGTCACGACCACCAATTGGCCTTCGTAGACTTCAATACGTTCAAGGTTCAACAGAAATGGGTGCCGCAACGATTTAACGCGATCGAGCGCCTTCAATTCCGCCTGGGCCCGTTTCTCGCCGTGGAAACCATAGACGATTTTCAACGCCTTCATGATCCCGCCGGGCGCCTCTGCTGACCACACCTCGCCAAATCCACCCGATCCGATACGGTCCTTGAGTTGGTACCCCAGAACGTAAGCCTCTGATTGTAATAGTTGAGCTACCACGATTTTGGATGTTTATAGAGTAAGCAAAGTTACAAATACTTAGATACTCTCAGACTGAGAATATTCCGGTGGGTCTCTTGTTATCGCCAGACCAGACACAAATGGTTAAACACTAACCAGAGCGTGTCAATTCTTCGGGCAGCTTAGCAATTTGATTTCGTTAAATTCCTATTCACCGGCAGATTCCACCGCCGCCTCCCGGGGTAGTCGACGCCGCAGAACAACCGACTTAGTCATCAGCTGGATTCTTGAGTACCACCGTAAAATAGCTTTTCACCACGCGATCGAAATACTCAGGCCGCATCTCCATAGGCAATTCGTTGTATGTGCAGAAGGCCTTGATCTGGTTCAATAGATCTCTTGGATGGCATCGCCTCAGTCGTCTTCGCGGCTCCAGAAAATGCTCCTTCAACAAATAGTTGACCGCCTCAGCGCGGTAGGCGCAATTGAAACGCTCGCAGTACAACTGAAAGAGACTGTGAAACTCTTCTGGCGAGGGATCCGCAATCTCGATCTTGTAGGGAATTCGACGGAGAAACGCTTCGTCAACCAGCTGTGTGGGTTCAAGATTGGTGGAGAAAATAATTAGCTGCTCAAAGGGCACCTGAATTTTTTTCCCCGAGGGCAATTTCAAAAAATCGATGCGACTTTCCAACGGCACGATCCAGCGATTAAGCAACTCTTGAGGCTCGATCCTCTGACGACCAAAATCGTCGACCAACAGACATCCGCAATTGCTTTTCATCTGAAGCGGCGCTTCGCAGACGTTGCTGTGAGGGTCGTGCCGGATCTCCAACGAATCCATGGTCAATTCACCCCCGACGACGACGGTCGGACGTCGAATCCTCACCCACCGGCGGTCGTGGTTGGCCACACTCAGCAATGTGTCTTCATCTTGTTCGGCACGCCGGTGGTAAGCCGCATCGTACAGCTTGACGATCTGGCCGTCTTCGAAAATAGTCTGAGGGATCCAAATCTCATTGCCAAAACATTGTGTCACACACTGGGCTAGGGTAGATTTCCCGTTGCCAGGTTGCCCATACAAAAATAGTCCCGCTCCTGAATTGATTGCAGGACCTAGGCTTTCAAACAGATCTTCATTGATCGAAATTTCACGGAAGGCATTTTGCAACTGGCGTCGCTTGGGAGATTCAACGCGAATGGTTTGAGCTTCTGCACTCAAAACGTAGTCCATCAATGGGACTGGCGCCGGGCCAACGTACGAACAAGCTTGGTTGTAGACGAACGCCCGGTCTCTGCCGACGTCCGTTAGCGAATAAACATAATCATTCAGCGGGGCCGAGCCCTTGTGAACAATCATCTGGCGCGCCCGAAGATGCTGAAAAAGGGCTTCTAGTGCTTGGAACGACAAACAAAGATCGTTTGCCAATTGACGACCGCTGCTTACCCCCACAATCGCCAAACGCTTCACGATCAGTGACTCGATCAGTGAAACTGGTAAACCCGTATTCTCGATAGAAACCGGTTCCGATGGACGAAACGACTCATCGGCCATAATCGTGGCCAGCAAATCGCTGCTGAAAGAATGAGGCGTTGTTGTATCAGACATGATGCTTTGCCAGAAGAGTCGTAGACCTCGAATTTGATCGGCTTGAATATCATCGCATCGCAAAAATATACGGCTATCCCCTGAAGCAACTAGAACCGTTATAACCGGCCCGCTATCGCGCTTAACCGCTACCCTATTTTGGCGGTATTGGTTAACTTCTGGTTATGCCTTCAGGTGGGCGATAGGAATGCCCGACATTCAAAAGGATGGTATCTCACGTCATCCCTGTATTTTTGATTGTAAATGATTGCAGATGAGCACCCCTACCACATCGCCAGCTAATTTCATTGAAACCGCTCTCTCTGGGCAGTGGTTCTTATCTGGCCAAACCAATGACACTGAACCGCTGCGCCGGTTTCCGATCCACACCTTCCCTTACACAATCGGGCGAAAAAACGAATCGTCACTTCGCCTTCCAGTGGGCTGCATCTCTAAGAATCACGCCGAGTTCTACGCTGAGGGCAATCGGATCGGGCTGCGCGATTTGGGCAGCACCAATGGTACGTTTGTTAACGGCGAACCTCTAACCGGCGCGGTACTTCTTAAGGAAAACGATATCGTTCAATTTGCGACAATCGTGTTTCGCATCGGATCTGAACAGGTCACCACTGACCATCATACGATTCAGGAGGACGCCTGTGATCGGGCCTTGGCCATGATTCAGTTCGAAAGGTTGATCAGCGACGGCGGCCTCCACCCGCATTTCCAGCCTATCGTCATGCTCGAAAATCAAGAGCGGATCGGATACGAAATACTTGGTAGAAGCCGACTTTTCGGCCTACAATCTCCGTACGAAATGTTTCAAGCAGCGTCACAGCTGAATCTTGAGGCGCAACTAAGTGAAGCGTTCCGCGATCGGGGTGTCGAGATCGGCAAACAGTTCCCTGCCGACATGAACCTGTTCGTCAACACGCATCCGAAAGAACTGGATCACCCGGAACTGTATGACTCCTTGGCCACACTCCGGGAGTTCGCCCCCGAGCAAACGATTACGCTGGAGATCCACGAGGGTGCCTCGACTAACATGACCATGATGCGGAAACTATGTACCGTTCTCAAGGATCTTGAAATTCAACTGGCATTTGACGATTTTGGAGTGGGGCGTGCTCGACTTGTCGAACTGGGTGAGGTACGCCCTGACTTTCTGAAGTTCGACATGAAGTTAACCAAGAACATCAACGACGCCCCTGCCAAAAGACAGGAGCTGGTGGCCCTGTTTGCTAATATGGTCAACAACCTTGGCATCAAGACGCTGGCCGAAGGTGTCGAGACTCGCGAGTGTCATGATATTCTGGTCGAGATGGGTTTCCAGCTGGGACAAGGATTCTATTACGGCCGACCTTCCCCAATCTCCAAGTACATCAATGAAGGAACGGCGACTCCTATGGAAGGCGACGATTTGGGGTAGGTGCAGCACTGCACCCACAATCCCCAGCCCGCCTGTCTAGGCATTTCTCGGTGTTTTGTGGCAAAATTGCCAGAAACATTATCTCCGGAACCGAGAAATAACGACTTAACCTAAATTGCCCGCGCTGATATACTTTGGGGCCAAACTAAACCTAAAAAACCATTCCAATCGAAGCCGCTGAGGATCTCCCATGGCAAAAACCAAGAAGAAACTCGAAATTGTACATCTCGTCTGCGAAGAGACTGGCGATTACAACTACACCCTGCGTCGTAAATCCGGTGGGGAAAAGCTGAAAGTCAAAAAGTACTCTCCGCGCTTGCGGAAGCACACGATGCACACCGAGAAGAAGAAATAGAACGCACATCCGCCGCTCCAAATTTGGAGCAAGCTGGCGATCAGATTACGGCAAAGCCAACTCGTACGAGCTGGCTTTTCTTTTGCCCACATCAATTCCCCTATCGAGTTCCTGCGTTAGACGCGATTCCAACTGGCTTTCACGCAGAACCGCTTGCGGGTCACAGGTGATTTGAGTCGAAGTTCGTTTGCCGACGGACTATTTGTGACTGACATTAGTGCCTCTCATGTCATACGATAAAGGTTCCCCAAGCTAAAAGGAATCGCATGAGCCTGAAATGGAATCTTCGTACGCATGACGCCCAGCTGATCCAGTCGATCGAGCGCACCTCTGGCGTTTCTCCCGTCGTCGCTCAGCTACTCGCCCTTCGCGGTATCAGCCGGCCCGATGATGTCCAGTCCTTCTTAGATCTGAAAATGACAGGACTACGATCCCCGCAAGAACTGCCTGGCGTTAGCGCGGCCGTTGAGTTGATCCTTGCCGCTGTTGACCGCAAGGAGAAAATCTTCGTCTACGGAGACTATGACGCCGATGGGATGACCTCCACTGCGATCCTCTATCTGTGCCTCAAAGCACTCGATGCAGATGTTAATTATTTCGTTCCAAATCGTCTGGACGACGGTTACGGCGTCAGTTCCGATAATTTGGACAAATTGAAACAGCGCGGGGCTCAACTGGTCATCACCGTCGACTGCGGTATCACCAGCGTCGACGAGGTCGAACATGGCAAGCGTATCGGCCTGCCAATGATCATCACCGACCACCACCATGTCGGGCCAAGTCTTCCCGCGGCGTTAGCCATCGTTCACCCGGGGCTTCCTGACTCCCCCTACCCCTTCGCGGGACTCTGCGGCGCCGGCGTTGCTTTCAAACTAGCGTGGGCGCTTTGCATCGGCCGCACCGGCAGCCCAAAACTGCCAGAACGATTTCGCAACTTCTTGTTCAAAGCCGTATCTCTGGCAGCCATCGGAACCGTTTGCGACGTGGTCCCGTTGCTGGACGAAAACAGGATCATCGTTCACCATGGACTCAATTGCATGCGAAAATTCGCTAATCCGGGCCTTGTTCACCTGATGAAGCTGGCCAAGGTTGCCAGTAAACCGAGACTGGACTCAGGCGATCTCGCTTTCATGGTAGGGCCCCGACTCAACGCTGCCGGACGCCTCGGGCAAGCTCAACTGGGCGTTGAATTGTTGATCTGCGACTGCCCAGACCGTGGCGTGCAGTTGGCCGATCACATCAATGAGCTGAACAAGAATCGCGACAGTCTGGATCGAAAGATTCTCAAGAGCGCGCGCGAGTTGATCGAAAAGGACTTTGATCCCCAAGCCGACCCCGCGATTGTAGTTGCGGGCAAAGATTGGCACCTAGGTGTGTTGGGCATCGCTGCCGGACGCGTGGCTCAACAGTACCATCGTCCGACTGTACTGTTATCGGTTGACCCGCTTGGCAGTCGCCCCGCAATAGGGTCGGCGCGATCGGCCTGCGGCGTGAACCTCTACGACGCCATCGCGGGAAGCCAAGAACATTTGATCAAATTTGGCGGGCACCGCGCCGCCGCGGGGCTCTCAATCACACCTGAAAACATAGACGCTTTTCGCGAGGACTTTTTCCAGCAAGTCGTCGAACAAGTTAGCGTGGCGGAGTTGATTCCGGATTTGGATATTGATGCCGAAGCGACAATTGGACAGATCACAGTCTCGATGATTCGGGACTTAGAGAAGTTGGCCCCGTTCGGACAAAACAACCCGCGGCCGATCCTCTGCGCGACGGATGTACAACTGGCCGAAGAAGTCAAAACGATGGGTTCCGAGGGACGGCATCTGTCATTGAAGCTGAAGCAGCACAGCGCCACCATTCGGGCAGTCGCATTCGGAAAACCCGAGTGGCTCTCTCAGCTCAAAGACACCAATGCATCCTATGATTTTGCGTTTGAGCCAATGGTAAACGAGTTCCGTGGCCGTTCCAGTGCGGAAGTTAAACTTGTCGACTTCCGCTTGAGCCAGTCTGCGGTCGCGGCACAACCGTAAGGCAAACCACGAATTGCAAGCCTAGATAGAATTGCAAGCCTAGATCGGTAGGAATCACAAACCAACGCGACGGCGAGGAGCATCCACGACGGCTTGCTTGAGGATGCTGGGCAGTCGAAGCAAGAAGAGCTGACGTTAAGTGACGTCACGTTTGTCGAACAGACGATCGACGGCCGCCATCAGTTGACGCCATTGATTGAAAACTTCATCCGTTTCCAAGCAGCCTCCGTCATCGCGACCAAAACCCAACTCGCTGACCTTGATCGTCTCATCAAATTCAGCGAGGCCTTCCAACATTGGCTCGAACGGGACGTTCTCTGGAACACCGTCGATCGACTCTTCATAGGCCATGGCATCTTCGATCAAGTGGCTGCGCAGGCTCAACTCATCTTCATATTCACAAATCTTATCGTCGATCGTACGGTGCATGGCCCACAGAGCGGCGCCTTGGGCGTCGTTGGCACAAACAACAAAAGACACGTTACCAGATTCGATGTAGTACTTGGGCATATTGGGGTTTCTCCAGATAAGTGAGTTTCTCTCTTCACTATCTGTATCGCTGAGGGCCGTGACACGTACGGTCAAAGCAGCCGGTGAATCATAAATAAATTTTTCTTCAGCAACCAATCCGTTGTGCATCCGATGTTTGTAAAACTTACCATCCTCCAGAGCGCCAAGCGCGCTTTTGTGCTGTGATTTACGCCAAAAACAACACCTCATCCGATAAGGTGTAGGCTCTGGTTTGGTCCGTGAAACGATAGCAGTTCGCAAACGGCGAATTTCACAATCGACTCTGATTTTGAAAAAATCTGTTTCCCTTTATTTAAACCATCATCATCTGAAGCTGCACTTTAGCGGCAAGCTGGCAGCTTACCTGAAGTGGCGAAAGCTCAATGACACTCACTTTAACTTGGCTAAAGGGAAAATACGCGGCGGAGCAACCGGTGCTAGTGCACACGGCTAACGGGTTGAAGAGCCATTCAATGCTCTAAAGAAGAATAAGCTGTTAGCCGTTTTGGCGCTAGCCACGGTTTCGTTGAACGGAGGAAGGCCACTCTCCAAAGGTGGCTTGCATAAAACGGTGCTTAGGCGTGCATGCGACTAATGAATTTAGTGTGGCGGTTGAGCGTTTAAACGAGTTTCCCCTGCTAGGCCCTGCGGTCGCTAACTGAGGTTCTGGGCCATGGGCTGACGTAGTGCAAAAATCTAAAGTGAGTGGCTTTAATCGCAAGCTTGAGGCTTGCGGAATTTCCACGATGGCAAGCAAAATGGGCATCCACCGCGTTAGCAATGGATGCCCTTTTGTAAATCTGATTACCGTATGGTTTGCTAGTCGAGGAATCCAACCAGTTCTTGGCTACGACTCGGCTGCTGCAGCTTACGAACTGCCTTAGCTTCGATCTGGCGAATACGCTCACGCGTAACTTTAAAGATGTGGCCGACCTCTTCCAAGGTATAGCTATATCCGTCACCAAGCCCGTAACGAAGTTTGATGATTTCGCGTTCACGGTAGCTGAGTGTCTTCAGGACATCTTGAATACGCCCCTTGAGCATCTCTTGACCGGCACCGATGGACGGGCTTTCCGCTTCCCCATCTGGCAACAGATCTCCGAAGTGACTGTCTTCGCTGTTGCCAACGGGACGATCCAGACTGATCGGATACCGGCTCATCGCCAGCACGCGTCGCGCTTCCTCGATGGTTGTTTCGCTGCGTTTGGCAACTTCTTCTAGAGTAGGCTCGCGGCCCAGTTCCTGAAGTAGCTGTCGTGACACTGAACGTACGCGTGACATCGTTTCGACCATGTGAACCGGAATCCGAATCGTACGACTTTGGTCGGCAACCGCCCGAGTGATCGCTTGGCGAATCCACCAAGTCGCATAGGTACAGAATTTGAAACCACGGCGGTACTCAAACTTGTCGACCGCACGCATCAAACCGGCGTTGCCTTCCTGAATCAGATCCAGAAAGCTCAATCCCCTGTTGCGATACTTTTTAGCAATCGAAACCACCAGACGCAGGTTACCTTCGGACAACTCTCGTTTGGCTTTTTGGTATCGCGTGTACACCTCGCGAAGGTATTTTACGCGGTTCCGCAAGCTAGACGGACTTTCCTGACAAGCAACAAGAATGGTTCGCATTTCCTGCACCCAAGCTTCACGCTCATGGGCAGGCTTGCGGGCCTTCTTGTGTTCCTGAATTCGTTGCAGCAAGTCATCGACACGTGTGCTAAAGTCCTCAATCATACGAATCATCAGTTCGATTCGTTGAGTACGAAGCCCCAACTCTTCGATCAATCGAACCGCGCGGCGGCGGCGGCGTCCCAGATTCTCCCAGGCAGCTTTACGCTTGTTCTTAGGCTGACTCTTAGAGACCGCGATCATAAAATCGTGATGATTACGTTTCAGCAAAACCGACAGCGTGGTCAAGTTATGCCGAATACGGCCAAGGATCTGTTCCTTTTCTAGACGATCGGTAACAGAAACCTGCACGGTTCGATCAAACGGCAATTCGCCGCGATGAACTCGCACTAGAGTTTTGTAAGCCACTCGCATCACGTAGTCACACTCCAACAGTTTCGTACGAAACTCGCGGCGTGTGTCTTCGATACGTTTAGCAAGCGTGATTTCTTCGGTGCGTGTCAACAATGGAATCTCACCCATCTGGGTCAGATACATGCGGACAGGATCATCTGACCAAGCGTCGGTCTCGTCTATTCCGGAACGCAGTTCTTCAGCACCAGCTTTGGGGGCGCGGCCACCCAAATCCAGTTCTTCGGTTGCCATCGCGGGCGGGTTCTGGCCGCCAGCTTCAACTACTGAGGCAAAATCACCTTTGGATGCGCGTGTACGTGTTGAATCTTCGTCTTCGAGCAATGCGTCGTACAAGTCTGAACTCCTGGCGGGGTTTTGGGTTTAATCAGGTTATGACGGTTGTGGTCTCAAACAACCTAGTGTTAGTACGCCGGTGACGTATAAGTTGCCAAGTTTGTTACTGGAAGCCATCCCAGCCCGTTTGGCGAACATCGAATTCTAACACCTAAATTTACAAAACTTTAATCAAGACATGAATTTGGAAGAAGATTCCGGTTAACTGACAGGTTTCAGTGAATCCAGTTGGTCGGACAAAGTGAGCGTTGATGGCAAGTAAGAACTTTCATGTTGTGGCGTTAGTAAAAAACCCACGTTGAAAAACTCTAGATGCCTAAACAAGATACTCACACCGGCACGTTTGGTTTCAGCAACATCCGTCTCTTTGGTCGTTACTTGAAATCTAGTAGACAACAGCCCTGTTACAGCGAAGTCCGATCGCAATCCCATCTTGGGTATCACTCAAATCAGTCAGCAGTTTCCTGCTGATGAGTGCCTCCTAGGCCGAGCAATACGTTGGTCGTTAACGAAAAAACTCTCGATTTGAACGAGTGCTGAGGAGCGGGTGTTCGGCGGGCTGTTGTAACAGCGAAAGTTTCGTTTTTCTGACTCCCGGAATTGTACTCTCCACACTTTTCCGGTCCAGCTATTTTAAGTCGTGGACGTGAATTTCTGGCAGCTTAGTCCAACCAAATTCCGTCTCAAAAATTCTTTTCAAACACGTGATTTGGGCATGCGGGTTGCCTACGCTGAATTTCCGTACAAGGTTCAGAATCCTATTATGAAGCAAGCGAAACCAAACTATTTGAGGGGAACGCTAGCGTGATCAACGCGCTAACCTGT
>CALKXO010000016.1 GCA_938003615.1 uncultured Pirellulaceae bacterium
GATCACTTTAAGTGGAATGGGTTTCAGATAGAGCCGCTGCCCCCTATCGGTCTAGCCACAGTAACGATTTTGAAATTTAACCTTCCTGAGAGGATCTTGGAGCGCGAGGCTAATCGATGCTGAGGAAAGTTTCCAAGCCAACTACAAAATGTATCGGCTTAGGTCTTCATCGGTGACGATGTCACCGAGGCGTTCTTGCACATAGGCGGCGTTAATGCTGACCCTGCCCATCTTCATATCGGCCGCTTCGAAGCTCAATTCCTCTAACAGCCGTTCCAGAATCGTATACAGGCGACGGGCCCCGATGTTCATCGTCTCCTCGTTGACCTGGCAAGCGACGCTGGCCAATTCTTCGATCGCGTCATTAGTGAATTCGAGCGTAACGCCTTCTGTGGCCAACAGTTCGGTGTATTGCCGTGTCAGACTGTTCTTGGGTTCGGTCAAGATGCTGACGAAATCGTCTTTCGTCAGATCGTTTAATTCAACTCGAATCGGAAACCGGCCCTGCAGCTCCGGCATCAGTTCGCTGGGTTGATTGCGATGAAAGGCGCCGGCGGCGATAAACAAAATGTGGTCGGTCTTAATGTACCCGTGTTTGGTCTGAACGGTGGTTCCCTCCACGATAGGCAACAGGTCGCGTTGGACGCCCTGTCGAGAAACGTCGCCGGATTTTCCCTCCGACGCAACCACTTTGTCGATTTCATCCAGAAAAATGATGCCGTAGTTCTGAGCGATGTCGATCGCTTTGGCGTTGATTTTTTCCTCGTCCAGTAACGCGTCGCATTGCTGTTCAAAGATGATCTTTCGCGCCTCGGTGACCGAAACCTCTCGACGCGTTCTGTTAGCAGGAATAATCTTTTCTAACATCCCTTGAAAATCGACATCCATTTGCTCGATGTTCATACCGCCCATCATCACCGGCGCCGCCTTGTGCTCAACGGTCACCTCGACGCTACGTGTTTCCAGCTTCCCGTCAAGCAACATTGCCTCCATCTTGGATCGTGTGCGACGCCACGACTCTGGCGGATCTTCTGCGTTTGTCTCTTCGTCGATTTGCGATTCAGCATCCTCATCCAACATCGAATGCAGTGGCGGCGCTGTTGAAGCGGGGGGCGGGCAGAGTAAGTCGAGGATCTTGTCGGCGGTCTTTTGCTCAGCCTGTTTGCGTACGTGTTCGCGCTCAATATCGCGCACCAAGGAAATCGAGTTGTCCAACAACTCACGGATCATCGATTCCACGTCGCGTCCGTAATAGCCGACCTCGGTATATTTTGTCGCCTCGACTTTGATGAAAGGCGCTTTGGTCAGTTTTGCCAAGCGGCGAGCAATTTCGGTTTTACCAACGCCAGTCGATCCGATCATCATGATGTTCTTCGGAGAAACTTCGGCTTGCATTTCATGAGGCAACTGCTGTCGCCGCCAGCGGTTACGGATCGCGATGGCGACGGCCCGTTTGGCATCTCCCTGGCCGACGATGTACCGGTCAAGTTCTACAACAATTTCAGAGGGTTTCAATGGCGTGGCGACATGGTCGTCATCAAGTAAGTTGTTCTCAGACATTAGCTTAAGCGATTAAAGGAGACTATTGCTTGGGGATATAGAGTTGAAACCGGTTGTCGTTACTGCGGCTTAACGACTTGGGATTTAACCCAGTGTTTCGACGACGATATTCGTGTTGGTGTAGATGTCAATTTCGCCAGCAATGGTTAGTGACTTCCTGACCACTTCCTCAGCGGAGAGGTCGCTATTTTGCACAAGTGCTCGAGCGGCGGCGATCGCGTAATTTCCTCCCGAGCCAATGCCGATGATGCCGTCGGTTGGCTGAATCACGTCCCCCGTTCCGCTGACCAGCAGAGCGTGGTTGCCGTCGGTAACCGTCAGTAGTGCCTCCAGTTGGCGGAGTGCTTTGTCCATTCTCCATTGTTTGGCCAATTCAGTTGCGGCACGGACGATGTTTTTGGGGGAGTCCTTTAGCTGTACTTCAAATCGCTCCATCAGTGCGAATGCGTCAGCGCTGCTGCCGGCAAACCCGACGAGAATCTTTCCGCCCATCAGTTTGCGGATCTTCATCGCGTCCGCTTTCATGACGGCAGTTCCAAGGGTCACTTGACCATCGCCGCCCATCGCGACGGAGTCGCCCATCTGGACGGTAAGAATCGTTGTTGCGTGAATTTTCATGGTTGTGCGAGAGGTTTAGGGAGTAAGGACTGAGTTCTATCTTGCCTGAAAGTTGGAAGAAACTCCAGTGGCTGATTTCTTAGAATCGGTTGGCTAAATCATGCCAAGATTATCAGTGACGTTTTGCTGTTGGCGTTTTACCATTTGAAAGTAGATGCCTTGCAATGCTATCAGTTCATCGTGCTGGCCAGTCTCGGCGATTTTTCCGTCGTCGATTACCACGATCTGATCAGCATGTTTGATGGTTGAGAGTCGGTGAGCAATGATGAAGGTCGTACGGTCACGGATCAATTCCTGCATTGCCGCCTGAATCAATTGCTCGCTCTCGGTGTCGAGATTACTGGTGGCCTCATCGAGAATCAGAATTTTAGGGTCCGCCAGCAGCGCTCTAGCGATCGACAGACGCTGTCGTTGACCGCCGGAGAGTTTGACGCCGCGTTCTCCAATAAGCGACTGATAGCCATCGGGGAGATCTTTGATGAATTCGTGAGCGTTGGCTTGTTCGGCGGCCGCCACGACCTGATCGTAGGATGCTTGGGGGTTCGCGTAAGCGACGTTTTCCAACACAGTTCCATCAAATAGGAAAACTTCTTGCTGCACGACGCCCAGCAATTTCCGAAAAGAGTCCAACTGGTATTCACGTAAATCACGCCCGTTCAACAGGATGCGTCCCTCGGTCGGATCGTAAAAACGCGCGACTAAATCGGTAATGGTTGTTTTGCCAGCCCCGCTTTTGCCGACAAGCGCCACGATGTTTCCCGCTGGCACGACAAGATCGATACCTTTGATCACCTCGCCGCCTTTGAGGTCGACTTTCTTTTCTTTGTCGTCCTCCACTTGAGTGTCGCCGTTTGCAACTTCGCCATCGATTTTTTCGTCAGCATCACCGTAGGTGAATCGCACTCCTTCAAGTCGGATTTCGTCAACGCGATTTTCAGCGACGATGGCATCCGGTCGGTCGGGTTTATCAATCGGGCTCTCCAGCACATCAAAGACGCGCTCCATCGATGCCAGTGAGCGTTGCAATTCGGTCATGGATTCCACGATCTGCCATACAGGCCCCAGAAGCATTAGCGTGTAAAACTGGAACGCTGTGATGTCTCCAATGGTCGCTTGGTCATGAAGGAACCAATATCCGCCGAACCAAGTGATCACGACGCCGATCAGTCCCATCAACATTCCCCAGATCGTCCAGAGAATAATCTCGCGTTTGGCAGCGTACATGCGCATGCGGATGATCGTGTGATGCCCGCGCGCGAACTCGCTTGATTCTTGAGATTCGCCACTGAAAGCGCGCACGTCACGAATTCCGGAGAACGCTTCTCCCACCCTTCCGTCCACCAGCGACACGTCTTTGCGGATCGCGCGATAGATTGGACGGATACGGCGAATTGCCATCATGCTTAATGCCATGATGGGGGGAAGGATCCCCAATGCTGCGACGGCAAGTTTCCAGTTGATCGCGATCAGAATTCCCATGGCCATCAGCAATCGCAACAACGCAACTCCCGGCGAGATCACGGCCATCTGAAGCAGGCCCATGGTTTTGCTGATGTCGTCGGTGATGCGCGAGATGATGCCGCCGACCTTCATGTCGGCCAACTGGTCCAGCGGTAGTTTCAGCAAACGCTCGAACAGCGATCGTCGCAGCGTCAGGATAACGCGCTGGTTGAGCAAGCGCGTGAACCAGCTGCGGGTCATGCCGAGGCAATGAATCGAGGCCACCAGCAACAGGAACATCGTGCCGGTGATATTTAGGGAAGTCAGTTTCTCCGATTGCGAGATGTTCTCGTTCAGGAGGATCTGGTCAATAATATAGCGACCAAAAAGAGGCTGCAGCAGCTCCAATATCGCAATGCCAACCGCGATCGACGACAATAGCAGCACCATCGGCCAGTGCGGCCATAGTCTGGCAATATACAGCTTCAGATATTTCCGCTGCTTGCACTTTTGCTCAGGCGTCTTCTTCGCATTCTTCTTCGTATTCGATCGGGACTCCGCCGCCGCCGAGCTTCCTTTGCCGTGACTGTCTTTCGAATCGTCAGCGCTGCTATCCTGAAAGCGCTTTAAAAAGTCAGCAAAACGCGTTTTCGAATTTCGATTTTTGGGCATTGAAGGAGGCTGCTGCGCGGCGTGCGGCGAGGTGAATTCGGAAGCGGGACTTGCTAATGCGGGATTGGCTTATCTATCGTGCGTAATCCCCTATCTTTCCAAGGTTGGAGATTTTGGCAACCCAACGTGACAAAACCGCCTGTCGTTGCGCCCGACATGGCTAGCGGATTGTGCGTTAACCGGCGGCAACGGTTGCTAGGATTTTTATCCGGACACTGAGTCGATTCTGATCGAGCAAGCCTGCGCTTTTGCCCCCCCCTTTATCCAATTGGCCCATTTGTCAAATCGCCTTTATCTATTTGGCCCCTTGATTGCTCTGTTGAGCAAGTCACAGGAAACAACTCGGTTTGCGTTAAGTTTGGGTGCTTTAAGATGCATTTTGGCATCAATCGCCCAAGATTTGATACAAAACATCAACCCGAGCGTTCTCCTGCTTACAGCTGCTTATCTTTTCTATCCTATCAAAAGGCTTTGAATTCACTATGAGCGACACACTTTCTATTGCGACCCTTCAGAACACAGACTGGAAGGGAACGTTGAAACAACATTTCGGTAATTTCGTGGCGGTAACGTCACCGGCCCGATCTCGGTTTCTGTTTGCAAATCCGATTTCACAGCCGGCAACGCTGCGAGACAAAGCAATCATGGCTCACTTGAAGCGACGCGCGATTAAGCTAGATCAGCAGGACTTCTTTGAAAGACTACACGCAGAATTTTGGAGTGGTGAAGGCGGAGCCGTTTTTGCAGAGAATTGCGACCACCGTTTCGAAGACGTATTTCTCGCTAAACAGAAGGTCGATATTGAAGCGCTGAAGAAAGTTTGGAGTGGGATCCAACCGGAGCATATCGTTGAATTCGGATGTTGCTCTGGATTGGTGTTGGATTACCTCACCCGTAAACTACCGGAGGTCAAAACGGCGGTAGGAATCGAGATCAACGCCGATCAAGTGAAACGGAATCAGGCAGCGGGAACATTTGACGCGCGAGTCAAATTCGAGCACGCCGACGGAGCCCAGTGGCTGTTGGATAACGGTCAGCCGAAAACCTTGTTTGTTTCCAATGGCGGTGTGCTGGAGTATTTTCGGCGCGAGCGACTGGACGAGATGTTGCGATACATCTCCAGTAACCTACCGCAGACCGTGGTTTTTGCTGTTGAACCTGTTGCGGCCGATCACGATTGGGCCCAATTGAAGGAGTCCGTTCCGTTTGGCGATGAGCTTTCTTTTTCCCACAACTATCGGGATCTGTTTGAGTCCAATGGATTCGATGTCGTCCACGAACGCAGAATCGAATTTGATCGATGGCGAATGGCAGCAATCATCGCTACCGTCAAGCATTGAGCCCAAAGAGGTTTGAAAACGAGTGTGAAACGCTCAACCAAATCTCTTGTTAAACAGCCATAAAGCAGGTGGAAATGGCCAATTCCGGCCTGCGATGAGCCTGCGATTGCTGGATTCAAAGAAATCGTAATTCTTTGGCCTTAATCACCATGGTTTGTTACTTGACAGTGATTTTCCCACCGTTAGTCTATTTCATCGAACACCGACATCGAGACGCGGTTATTTTCTGAGGAAACCGAGCCAATTGCTCAGCGGCAACAGCCAAGTTGACGCCGACGCTTCGTGGCTGGATCGTCGTTGAGATCGCGGTCGTTTTGAGGTTTGAGTATCAATATTCGCAGTGACCTGTTGGACCCGTCGCAGGAAACGCGCTTTAAAATTTTTGGCGGTGTTAAGTCATCGAAACTAATCGAGGAGATGTTATGAAAAAGTTTGTAGCTTTCGCAGTTGCTGCAGTTGTTGCCGTTGGATCAACTGCTGCTATGGCACAACAGTGCCAGTCTTGCCAGCAAAACCAAGTTTTTGCTCAACCAGCCTACAGTGCACCAATGGCCAGTGCACCAGTTTACGCTGCTCCAGTTCAGTCAGAAGTCGTTTACAGCGCGCCTGCCGTTGAAAGTGCTCCAGTCATGTCTTACGAAGCAGCGCCAGTTGCTTCTTCAGGATGTTCAAGCTGTGGTTGCTGCGGTTGTGGTGGCGTTGTTGCTGGTGGCATGAGCTACGACAGTGGCTTGAGCTTTGGTGGTGAGTCAACATTGACTGTTGGTTCTGTGATCAATGGTGAAACTGTTGTTAGCGTTGGCGAATCAGTTGTCGTTGAGTCAACTGAAGGATCATCAGAAGCTTCTGATGGCGGAAACGCAATCGAAGGTGCAGTCGAGCCGACTTCTGACGGTGGCGAAGTTGTTGCTCCTCCTTCAGAAGACGAAGGCGAAGTAACTCCTCCAACTCCAGATGAAGCAGACGCTTCTGAAAAGAACACCGAAGGCGATGCTTAAGTCATTTGGCTTGACCGCCGATGCGGGTTCCCGCAGCTAGGTTGAGCCACAATTGAAAAACTCAAAAGCCACTGGTTCATATGAACGAGTGGTTTTTTCGTGCTTCAACGCCGCCGGCAGCGTTCACCAGAACGCACTCGCCAGCACACAATTCGAAGATTCGATGAGTTTTTCTGCAGGTTGACCTAACGTGTCACGGCAGCAGCCTATCTTTAATGTAGTTCAACTGAGTGAACACGGACACGAAGGGACTCGGATCGAGCAGGGCAGGGGGAGAGCATCTACCGCCGGCCACGTTAAGTGTAAAAGGGGGGCCAATCATGACCGCACTTCATTCAGCAGTCACCAAACAGAATAAGCACTCTCAATTTGTCGCGATGATAGTCGAACCCACCGAGGAATTCGAGCCGGGCAACTGGCAAGACACCCCTCGCGCGTACAGAATCGTTGAGCTTGCCGGAAACAAAAGGCATCGAGGAGATGCGGACGCTTGGCGATTTCTTTTCAATCGTGAGGCAATGAAGAACGGTCAAGTAGACCGTTGGGCGATCTGGGTATCGTAGAATCGCCGGTCGTTGAATCGCCGGTCCGCCGCCTCACCCGGATCGAGCATCCCGTGGTGGACACTGTCGAGGCTTTTGCTTTCGGCGGCTATTGACATTGAGGATCCACACCAGAACAAAGCAGCTCGTCAACGAGTTAAACGCTTCGGCGCTGCAATGTGCATCAGTTCGGAGTATCACTTCACTCGAATGTCGGCCCGATGAGTCTCACGCTGGTAGAACTTCCCGGATGTGGCGCGCAAAAAGATGCGGTATGACCCAGACGGCAAATTGAGTTTTCTTTGCCAGCGGTTGTTCGGCAGCAGCTCTGCATCGAGACGCACATAGGCATCCTGAAATGTCGTTCCATTGAAGTATTTACCCGTCCGTCGATCATAGACAACAATTCGGATCACGGTGTTGGGGTACTTGCCCATGTAGCCGTTGATCTGCTGGGTCTTGTATTGGAATGTCTTTCCGCTGACAGTCGGGTTGAATCGGGCAAACATCGATTTGTCTCGAATGATGTTTGTGGTCCAAGCTACTGGCCCTACTTTCCCGCTGTCATCCATTGCTCGTACCCAGCTTTGGACGTAATCGATATTGTTGGTTGTCTCTGAGAACAGCCCGATCGTCGCTTGCCATTGGTTGATGTTGCTGCTCGGGTCAGCCCCCGGAATGGTGATCTGAGCCGGGTTGTCTTGCCAGAAATTTCCGTTGAAGTACTTTCCAGTTCGGAAACTCTTAACCG
Organism: uncultured Pirellulaceae bacterium; assembly: GCA_938003615.1. Classification (GTDB taxonomy): domain Bacteria; phylum Planctomycetota; class Planctomycetia; order Pirellulales; family Pirellulaceae; genus Mariniblastus. The sequence continues at coordinate 7,922 of CALKXO010000016.1, forward strand.
TCAACAGGGAAGCCATGGCACTCGAATCATCTTCCATCATGCCGGCAAACTTGATTTGATCTGTGATGTCAGCCCCTCTTTTTGGGGAAGACATCGTAATGGTCGGGGCTACATCTTGCTTACGGAAATTCCTTAGTGATTCCGCTAGTTGTTCTTTGACTGTAGTCGTCAGACCATCGAACTGATTGTTTAATTGGTATGGATCAGTCTCTAGGTCGTAGTATTCACGCTGGCCATTGGCCCACGCGACGTAGATTTCGTCGTAGTAGCGTTCCGCAGTGTAGGCGATCGGAAAGCGCGTTCCAATTAGGAACTTGTCAGCCCAGTTTTCAATCATGATCGACCGCTGCCAAGTGGATTCGTTGCTCCTGCTAGGCTGTCCGATCAGATCGGCAAACGACTTGCCATCTACGCTCGCTGGAATAGACGCTCCGGCAAGTTGTAAAATGGTGGGGCAGATGTCAAGTTGGGCGATCAAGTGATTGCCGTACTGTTGATTGGTGATGCCCGGTCCCGTCGCCATCAGAGGCACATTGGTGGTGCGGTGGAACGGATCTTTTTTGGCGTACATGCGGTGATGGCCAAGTTGATATCCGTTGTCGCTGGAGAGGATGATCCAAGTGTTTCCCATTTGTCCTGCGGCCGTGATGCGGTCGAAGATCGTTTTCAATTGATCGTCAACGCTTTTCATGGATCGTAGACGCGATTTATAAATTAGCTCGTACAACGCTTTTTCGCTGTTGGCCAATCGCCGACGCTGCAAGTGGTCAGGTTTGTCACTAAAATCTACCTCGTCATAGTCAGGTGTGTCGGTTGGCTGACTAACATCTGCGGCATAGCTGGCGTACTTAGGTTCCACCATGCGCGTGATATCGGAATCGTCGGGCGTGTGCGGAGCCAATGGGGCAAGTGAAAGAAAGAATGGTTGCGAAGGACGTTGGCTAAAGTGGTTGTTGAGTGCTGTGATCGCGTGGTCGCGATCGACATGAGCCACGTAGGTGGTTGATCCGGTCTGGTAACCGCGTGGACTAGAAACGCCGATGTTCGTGAATTTTGCCGTGTTGAAAAACTTCATTCCTTTGCTCGCGCTGATGTCATCCCAGCCGGGCGGAACGGTGTTGTCGAACCCGTCATGGTGAAATTTACCAACGTGCATAGTTCGGTACCCCGCGCGCTTCATCCATACGCCGATTTCATTATCGTCGTGGCCATTGGTTTTGAATTGTTGGTAACCGCCTGGAAATCCGTTGCTGATCGGTTGGGCTGCTGCTCCAGTTTTACAACCGTTATTGAATGCGTATTGCCCGGTGAATAGAGCCGCGCGGCTGGGAGCGCAGAACGGTGTGGTTGCATGAGCGTTAGTAAACACAGTGGAACGCCCCGCCAACGCTGCTAGGGTTGGGTAATGCGCGTTTAGGTTGGCACTCGAAAGAATATCTGCATCCGCATCGTCAAGGTTAATCAAAACGATGTTGGGTTTGCTTGACTGCACCGCTTGTGAAATTGCCGGAGAGTATGCCGTACAAACCAACACGATTAGAGCGAGCACAATGGTGGTAGGTTTCTCTGTGTGAGCAAAAATTTGCGCAATTGCTCGTGGCGACGTGAAAAGATTTTGGTTTTGCATCTTGGGACTGCCTTACTTTTGTCTAAAAAGTCCCGGAGTTTCAAGTGCGACCGAGCCTACAAAAGACATTGGCTCGCGCTTGTGTTATTCCAGGAAAATGCAGTCCGTTGCGAAACTATCGTGTACATCGTGTGGGCTAGTTAAACTTCTCGTGAAGCTCGCGTTTGGCGAGCCGTGCAAGTCATTCCAACTACAGTTCGTTGGGGCATTTCAACGAGATTGAACGCCCATTCATTTGGGCAAATCATTTTCGTGAACGCCAAGCGGATTTTTTCATTCCACGCCAACGCACGCTGTACGACAATCAATAGGTCATCGTTCGCGTTGTCAGCGTGAAAGGGAAAACTGGGAAGTAATTTGACTCACGTCAGCCTTAAGCTGTAACGGTTATTTGGAAACCAACGAAAGTATGAGGTTGGCCCTTAGGTTGCCAATAGAAGTCGGCAAGTGGCTAATAAAAAGAATGTTGGTTGGCCTTGTTCGCGCGAAAATTAGCAAGCGTTGCCAGTATTTTGAAGCTTTGGTGCTTTGTTTGTGCGCACATCTCTCGTGCTATGAACATTCGCGCGCGACAACCCATCACGCTTGCATGCAGAGGGATGTCGGGTAAAGCTACGGTTTTCTGACCTTTCCTCGGCCCCCGCTGGCTTAGGCTCCGCCTGTGAGTGTGAATTTTTGATGTCTGGTACGGAGCTTGCTGTGGACTTCATCACATCTTTGGTGGTCAATGGTGG
>CALKXO010000017.1 GCA_938003615.1 uncultured Pirellulaceae bacterium
CGAGTCTTCGGGCAGGTAGAAGACGTTTTCCATGGTGTAGAACTCGACCATGTCGACGTAATCGCCTTTGCCGTCGTCGATCAGGGCGGCGCGGCGCTGCTGAAACCGGTCGCTGACGAATTTCAGGAAGATCAGCGAGAGCACAACGTGTTTGTACTCGGATGATTCGACAGTTCCGCGGAGCTTGTCGGCGGTATCCCAGAGTGTTTGCTCGAAGGATTTTTTGGCAGTCGGTTTCTTTTTGCGAGTCGTCTTCTTTTTGGCGGGAGCTTTTTTCTTGGTCGCAGCTTTTTTGGCCATGAATGCCTAACGTGGAGCAGTGGAGGACGTTGCAGAGAGGGCAGGGAATCTCTAAGAATATTAAGTGTAACGAGTTCGGCAAAGCAAATCTATCGAACGGGACGAACGCCAGATTTCGGATCTTTAGGCCAGCTACGAAAAAAGCCACGTCCGCCGCGATGGTTCGCAGGCAGGCGTGGCTGATTTCGAAGTGGTCAGGGGCGGGCTCGAACCGCCGACACATGGATTTTCAATCCATTGCTCTACCAACTGAGCTACCCGACCTAAAAGTTCAATCTTGATTGAGTCCATTCGAAATGCAGACTTGGTGCTCGACAAATCAGACCCCATTCAAGAAGGCAGAATACTAACGGAACAGGGATTTACTTGTCAATCGAACCTGAGCCATTTTTTGGATTCGGTCAGAAAAATTGCCTCTGGTCGGCTGATGTTCGGAACTGTGGGGCACGATTGACAAAACGTTCCCCGTTTCTTAGTTTTCACGCCGCAATTTCAGGATGCTTTTCAGGCCCGAGTACATTCGGTGGTCGCGGTTGTCGACCTCAGCTCGGATCTCATAAAGACCACTGGCTGGATCGATTTCGGGGTTGATAAACGTGATCGTCACATCGACAGCATCGCTCGAATCCACTGCGCTGTCGCGGCGGCCCATATCTCCTTTGTAATCGACAATCAGGCTGGCCGATTTCGCAATCTCACTCGGCAGGATTTCGCGCGAATCAACAAAACCTGTAAATCGAAGCGTGTCGATGTTTACGATTCTGGCGATCGGTTGGCCGGCATTGACCCATTCCCCTTGTTCAATGTTGACTTCAGTGACGACGCCAGAAATCGGTGCCGAAATCGTTCGATTGGACAATTGAATCTCAGCGATCGCAACTTGCTCGGACTTGAGTTGTTCGTTGAGCAGATTGGTCTGTTTGGTTCTTTCGGCTTGCTCGGCAGAAAGGTGAGAGCGTTCCAGTTCCAGCCGCAGTCTTTCGATTTCAGTTTTTGAGAGTGCTTTTTTATATTGGCGGTTTGCCGCCATCGACCTTTCTAAGACGGCCTGATTCACTTTTGACGACACACGAGCGAACCGCAGGTCGACGTCATTTTTGGATTCGATTCTGGCGATAGCCAGTTCTTTCTCCGCTGCATTCATCTGAGCTCGGGGAAGTTCTTGATCCAATTCGGCAATCGTCTGCCCAACATTAACATTGTCTCCTAGCTGGACAATCGATTCAACTACTCCTGGTTCTTTGACCGAAAGCCAAATGGCCGTCAGTGTGTAGAGGTTACCGGGAACTGTGATCGCAGCAGATGATTGATCCTGCATTTCGTCAGATGATACGATGGCTTCGTCGCTGACAGATGACTGTTGATCTTCCATGACGGCAGCTTGGGCAGAGCTAATGGGGATGTCCTGTGCCAAGGCCGACGTAGGTGGGGGCAGGAACGTGGCGGTCGCCAACGCGATCAGTAGTGGAAGGAGAGTTGATTGATTCATTACGATTTCAACGAGGAAAAGATGCGTTTAGTGGTAGCTGCCAACCTAAGAAGCGTTGGCGCCGCAGGATTGGATCCCATATTAATTGGAGCAAAACAACGGAGCCCTCAGTTGCTGGATTTGGCTTCCTCTGACTGCGGGTGAGATACCGAAGAGTCCGTCTGTGCCGGTTGGAAGGCCACCGTTGAATATTACCATCGATTGCGCGAGCACAAGGCGACTGATATTGGGGCGCTGGTCGCGGCATGGTTCGCACTTGTGGCAAGCAGGTTCCTTCAATTGCCGTATTAGCTATCCGGCTTGTATCGCGCACCTTTGGTTTGCTCACTTCCATGTAGAATGTGATGCAGATGAACTTTCAACTGAAGACGCTCTTAATCTCAACGGCTTTGCTCTGCCTTTGCGTTGGGGATTCTTTCTCGGCATCGTTGAGAGAATGGGCTATACTGGGGTGCGTCCCTTCGGTTCCTTAGGTCGGCTGTCGCCCAATGGCAGTCCGTTTAGATCTTCGACACCAATTTTGAGTAGCCGAAGTCGCCCGATTTTGGGTGCCTTACGGGCAAACTTTTCAGTCTCTGGCGAGATCGGCTACCATGAAGCGATCCAAAGAACAGTTCTTTCGCTCGGCGAAAGACGAATTAACAATTCGTACAGTCCGACAAAGCCCGTAAAAGCCCAAGACCACCGCGGTACATTCCTTTATTGCCGATCCAATTCTGCCATGGCTACCTCTGACTTTACTCTCTCCTCGCCACCAATCGATCAGGTTGGCATCGTTCAGCGCGCCAGCCGTTTCCAAACACGTAGCATCAAGAAAAGCGCTAAGATGCAGGGCTTGATGATGGTGCTGAACATGATTGACCTCACCACGCTCGAAGGGATGGATACACCCGGTAAAGTCAAACAGATGTGCTACAAAGCGTGTCATCTTCATGATTCGATTGAGGGTCTGCCGAATGTGGCCGCCGTATGTGTCTACCCTAACTTTGTTGGTCTGGCAAAAAGTGAACTTAGCGACACGGAAGTCAACGTCGCGTCAGTAGCGACCGCCTTCCCCAGCGGTAACACGTCGCTGGAAATTAAGTTGGACGACGTTCGTCTTGCCGTCGACCAAGGTGCCGACGAAATCGACATGGTTATCTCCAGAGGCAAGTACCACGCCGGCGATTACAACTACGTCTACGACGAAATTGCAGCAGTAAAACACGCTTGCGGATTGGCAAGGCTGAAAGTCATTCTGGAAACCGGTGAGCTGGGAAGTTTCGACGACGTTAGGCGAGCCAGCGATATTGCGATCGCGGCTGGGGCGGATTTTATAAAAACGTCCACCGGCAAGATAAAGCCAGCCGCCACGATGCCTGTTACTCTCGTCATGCTAGAGGCCATCCGCGATCACTGGTTCAAGACAGGCGAGATGGTCGGCATGAAACCGGCCGGCGGAATCTCCAGTGCGAAACTTGCATTGCATTACCTGATCATGGTCAAAGAAACACTCGGCGAAATGTGGCTGGACAATCACTGGTTTCGTTTCGGGGCCAGTAGTCTTGCCAACGATGTGTTGATGCAGATTACAAAACAGAAGACCGGCGTCTATCAGTCGGCCGACTATTTCTCGATCGACTAAAAAAATGCTGGGGGGTGGGCAACCTACATCAGCCATTGATAAGCCAGCATTGCAGCTGTCGACACGCCACAGACAGCCGAAACTTCAACCAGCGACGCGTTCTCCTTTGCTTCGGGCAGCAGTTCAGCAAACACCATATAGAACATCGCTCCCGCGGCCAGTCCCAGACCGACCGGTAAAATCGGAGCGAAACTGAGCACGAAAAGATAGGCGGGAACCGCCATCAGCGGTTGCGGGAGACTGGAGAAGATACTCCACACCGCCGCTTTGAGTCGTGAGACGCCGCGCGGAATCATCACCAACGCGATCGCGATCCCTTCTGGGATATTATGAATGGCAATCGCCGCAGAGATAAAATTGCCGAATCCTTCGCGCCCACCAAAAGAAACACCCACGCCGATCCCTTCGGCAAACGAGTGGGCGGTCATGATTGCCATGACCATAATGATTTTCCGCAACCCGGCGTTGCTGAGGGTCGCGATTTTCGGTTCTGCGTCGTCGTCCTCTTCGGGCAACATCCATCCGGTGACCACGACCAGGAGAGCCCCCAACAGTAACCCAATCACCGTGCGCGGCACATTGAGCATCCACGCCTCCCACGTCAGCCCAATGCTTGCGCCGAGCATCAGCCCTGCTGCCATGGCGTTACCGAATCCGAGAAAACGGCTGCTGACCGTGCGCACCAATAGAAACGGAACTACGCCGAGACCAGTACAGACTGCAGTCAGTGTGGCAGCAATCAGAACGTACCAGACTGAGATGATTGTTTCAGGCATGAAGGCAAAAAGAAAAAGCTATCGTCCGAGAGGCACGCAAAACTAGCCGTTGGTCACCAACGTGCCAACCTTTTCACCAGTGACTGCTTTGATGATGTTACCATCCTTGCGGAAGTTAAACACCATGATCGGCATGTTGTGTTCCATGCAGTGTGAAATAGCCGTCGAATCCATGACACGCAGATTTTTTTCAACCGCTGTCTGGAAGTTCAAATCCGTGTACATCACCGCGTGTGGGTTCTTTTCAGGGTCTTCGCTGTAGATGCCGTCCACGCGTGTGGCCTTCATAAGAATATCCGCACCCAATTCCATACTCCGCAGTGCTGCGGCGGTATCAGTGGTGACGAACGGACCACCCGTTCCAGCCCCAAGAATTACAATGCGCCCCTTCTGCAAGTGCCGGTCCGCGCGACGTCGAATGTATGGCTCGCAAACGCCATCCATTTTGATCGCACTCATCAGGCGCGTCTTGCAACCCACTGATTCCAGCGCGTCCTGTAACGCGAGACCATTGATGACCGTCGCCAGCATTCCCATGTAGTGAGCCGTTGCCTCTTCGACGATGTCATTTTTCGCTTTGAATTGGCTGCCACGCAAAATATTGCCGCCTCCAATGACAACCGCAATTTCACAACCCAGCTGCTGCGCCTCATAGATCTGCTCGGAGATATGGACGACTTCTTCCATGCTAATACCACGTTCGCCGGAAGGACTAAAACTCTCTCCGGACAATTTTAGAAGAACGCGCTTGTATTTTGCTGCCATGTTTTTTTAGTAGATTGAGGTGTCGGAAACGCGACAGAAATGGCAAAAAAAATTTGCCGAATCCCTTCCTGTTGCGACCAAGAATATGGATCGGGCGTTGAAAAATGTCAACCTGTATCGGGGCTTCCAACGCAAATGGCCAGCCTCTTGAGGGAGGCTGGCCATTGCATCTGAGAGATTGTGTACATTCGCTAAGGCTGCAGTGAAGCCCGCCTCTTTGAAGGATCTAGCCTAATTTAGCTCTGGAGACTGACGACGAACGATCATTGAACCGTTGTCGGCAACTTGGAACATTGGGCGATCATAAGACTTGTACCATGATCGGCCACGCGGACGGAAAGAAACTCCAACATAGAGATTCCAGCCCTCGTTCAAATTACCGCCTTGGAAGTTGCTGCTGTCGGCAACAACGTCGTCGTTCAAATACGCGGTGAAGCCAGACTGAAAGGCGACTCGGTCAGTGACCGGCAAATCCACATCAAGCCCGAGGACGGTTTGGTTTGATTCGGCCCAGCCAACAAATCCTTCGCCCCATCCACCCCACGCGGCGGCATGGCGATAGTAGAACCGAAAATTGTCGTCAGTCGTTTGAAAGAAACTATCAAACGGACGTCCGTTGAAGACACCGTCGGTCAATTCGTCTTGAACTCCCGTTGCGTAGCGGAAGCCTAGTGTGTGACCGGCAGGGTAAACCCAGCCGATGTCAGCTCGCAATTGAACTAAATCCGTTTCAGTAAACCACTCTTCGTGCAAAATATCTGCGACGACGCCAAACTGCAAACCGTAGTCCACGCGCCGATAAAGTCCTGTTGTGATAAACAGCTGTTGCCGATCTTCGGGTGTGAACTCGTTCCCGTTAAAATTGGTCGAAACACTGCGAATTCCGAACTGACCAGAAAGTAAACCGCAAGACAATCTGCAAAGCGGAATGCCTAAGTTGAATCCGCCGTAAAATCCAAAACTAGAATCACTTGCCAATTGATTGATGTTTTCAGGCAAGCCCTGTCCCTGTTCAGTGAACAGTGGTGACTGAAAGGCAACGGCTCCACCAAAGTACTCGCCAGTGCGAATCGCTTTGCCGAGATTGCCAAGCCAGCATGGCCCCGGAGGGCAGCTGCCACTTCCGCAGCAACCTTCCTCAAAATATGCTCCTGAAATGCCGCACGAATCGCAACTTTGGCAATCGCTACCGCCGACAGGATAGCCCTCGTCGACGATGATGCCCTGGTCGTAGCCGCCGTATCCGTTTGAAACAACAGTGCCTTCCATCGGTACGCCGGAATAGTTATCGACGATTCCTCCATCGATAACGCTTCCACTGATCAGAGGTGCGCCACCATCGATGATTGTTCCGTCACCGATCAATTGAGCGGTGCGGAGATGTTGAGGAACATAGTTCCCGGTGTTGCTAGCCTGTCGAACGATTCGAGGCTGAATTTTCCGCGCGTTCCTAGTCTTCGCAGCGACCTGTCGGCGTGCACCCGATTTTGCGTTTCTCAATCTTGCGGTTCTAGGTGCAGTGGACTGACGCTGAGTTGCTTGAGCCACGTGCACGGCGGGCTTCGGCGGTTGCAACGCCTCGTTGCCAGAGTTTCTATCGTGCAACTGCAAGTAAGTTGTTTGCTCAACGTTCTGTTGTCCACGAGAGACGGCGCGACGCATCGCAGCGGCTCGTTTTTCAAATTCAGCCGTCTGAGCGAAGCAATCCGTTGCTGCGGTGACGATGGTCAAAGCCAAAAGTGCTGAAAAGATCGCTTTGAGTTTCGGGGGAAAAAACATTTCGATCGTCCTGTTCAAATGCTAATAAAGCCATTGCGCGTTGGCACAATGACGCTGTTAAAAGTTTCTTCGGAATCAGAAAGGTCAACTCTTTCGTCAAAGTCGAAATAATCCGAAAATTAGACTTAGAGTCCGCAGATTAACACTGGCGTTGGTCGGCTAGCGTTGTTGACTTCAAACAGGCGGCGCCGAGCAACGATCGGTAGTTAACTGGGAAGGGGAGCCGAAGCCAGCCAGTAGTTGTTGTTGCGTTGGGGCAAATCAACTTGCAAATTATGCAGTCTCTAGAAATGAGCACCCGGTGCGTAAGTTTTGAAGTTGAGCACTGGTATTTAAGGGCGAGGCCCCGGTCGTTTGTTTAGCCCAGCCTGAAGTGCCTGAAGGGCCTTAAGGGCCGGGAACACTTGAACAAGAAACGAAAGGGGGCCGTTTGCATTCTCGGTAGACAACGTTAGTGCAAACGGTCGGACGTTGAGCCCTAAACAATCATTCAACCCAACACCCGGCTAGATGAATTGCCCGGCTAGGTGAATTGCCGGGCCGTTGGCCCGAAACGACTTAAACAGCGCAACCTTAAAACGCGCAAGCGAGGATCTGCCCTGAGTTTTGCGTCGCGTGCCGGACTTGAAATCCGTTAGTCCGACGGGCGTTCGTAGAAAATACCGACGTTAGCGAATTGTGTTGCTGAAATCGACAGAGTTGGCTACCCGTGCCGTAAAATCAGTAGCTCCGGTATTGCGGTTAACTTCGGTGCGAACCGTACCTTCTTGGAATGGACCGA
>CALKXO010000018.1 GCA_938003615.1 uncultured Pirellulaceae bacterium
AAATAGGTTCTTACCTGCCGTAGCTTGGGCACTCTTGCCCGAGTCCCTAAGTGCTCGGGCAGGAGTGCCCAAGCTACGGTAACTTCCCATCTGCCAATCGCCTTAATATCCGCCAACGGATGGGCCACTTCCAATACTACGTCGTTCGTGGCGTCCTGTCGAAGGAAGAAGCTTCCCCAACCCTTCTTCGTCGCAACCGTCGCCGATTCTTGCAAGCCATAATATGTACTGCCAGCATCGTTGATTACGACAACGTCATACCCGATCGCGGTCGCTCCGGGCAACAACGATTCAAGGTCCGTCGTCGACTGCGCGTCTACGGAACCACACCACAACAAAAATATCGCGGCAACAAATGAGTAGCGAGGCCACATCCACAGCGCCAGAAAAATTTGGCGGCAGGGAGTAAAAGGCGCACACTAATGCACTGGAGTAATTACTGGATTCCGTTAGGAACGCTGGCTCTCTTGGTGCTCGCGACGGTGGAAGAGTTTTCTCAAATGTTCTTCATTCATCGCACTTTCGATCTGCTGGACCTCGTTTGTAATATCAGCAGAATTTTGTTGCTGGGATGGCTCGCTCTACCAATGGCCAACTGGCTTGGCTTGCAGTCGAGTGGTCCTCCATAAGTCAATGTGTATCAATTCCGAACCACTGTGTAATCAAACGGACAACAATTCGACCAGAACACACCTTGAAAATCCCGTTTTGGTTGAATTTCTGAAATGGCATAGACGTTGCTGCTATCAGATTCATATCTCAAATAAAGCCTAAATCTCAAGGACCCAAACATGTCTAAATTCAGAATTGGATTTGCGATCGCAGCCATCGCACTAACAGCAGTTCCATCAACGGCGGAGGCCCAAAGTTACACTCAACGAGGAACCCGTAACGGCGCCATCGCCGGCGCGATCATCGGCGGCCTTATCGGTGATCAAAGAAACAATGCCTTTACGGGCGTGGTGATCGGTGGATTGGTCGGCGGGGCGGCAGGTCGAGCTATCGGCCGTTCGAAAGACGCGCAACACTTCGGCGGCAACCAACACTTCGGCGGTGGACAATTCTTCGGCCAAGGAAACCTTCAACCTTACCAATCCCATTATCGCGGCGGAAGTTTTGGTAACAGCAACATTATCTATTCCACTCCGGTCAACGGAAACTTTGGCGGTGGTTGGGGAGGCGGCTATGGCGGCGGTCACCAACACCACCATAGAAGCAGTTTCAACGGAGGCGGCTACTACGGCCATCAAAACATTGGCTGGTAAGATGTATAACCAACCCAGAAAAGAACTCAACGGGCAGTCATCGATGGCTGCCCGTTTTTTTGTTGTGACTGATCGCGCTGAGTACGACCTTATTCTTCTGCCACTTCAAGCCGTCTGGTAAATGCGCTACCCTATTTGACCAACCGAGTATTGGGAAACTGAGCCGACCAGCCAAACCAAAATGCTCGATGAGCTGGCAAACGCATGAGTGATTTTGATCCGACGGTTAGCTCTGATTCATTGACCGTCCACGATGTTCCAGACGTATCGATGGCTGTGCTCACTCCGTCATATGATTTGAAGACTGTATCTTGGGAATCATAGACGCGGTTGGCGCCAGATTGGTCGGTAAGAATCACAATGTTTTTCCCACTCAGTTTGTCAGCATAGACGGGATGTCGCGAAAGAAATTTGGCCGAAATGGCTAACTGACTGTCGTCATCTCTCAGCGCGATAACTTCTTCCTTATTGAGCAACCGTTTGTCTCGCTTGTCTTCGTCCGGAACCTTGAACATTAACTCGTCTGTAGCGAAGTAGTCCTTATAGGCGACTCCTTCTCCGTAGTCCCGTCGATGCCCGGTATCCAAGGACAAAACCGTCGTCTCTGGATGCCGCTTTTTCCATTGCCCCCACGTCGTTGTGACAACGTAACGCTGTCTTAAAGCGATGTCTTTGCCGACCAGCGGTCCCACGACCGGCTGACCCTGCAGCGTCGACCAAAACGACTTTGTTTCATGGTCATACATCAATTTATTGGAGCGATAAAGAAATCCGCTGGTTCCCAGTTCGTAGTGTTTACCGCTAAGTTCTGTCTGATACACGATCAGCGCACCGCACAACGTTCAGTAGACGCCACAAACCGATTCGCCGCCAATCGTGTCTTTGAACATTTCATGCCACGCGAGAATGCGCTTGGGATAGCATCGGGCATCACCATTGAGATCTATGCCGAACACAACATCGGAATCGTTTAGATAACTTGCGTCGCCGGCAGACAACATCTTCGGATTTTTCAGTGGCGGAATTCCATCGCGTTGCACACCTCCCCAGCGAATTTCATCTAGACGAATTGTAGAGTTGTCCGTATTAACAAAGTACTCACCAAATCGTCTATCAATGCTTGAATAAAGCTTGCTTTTAAATTTGGCATAGCTCGGATGCGGCTGGTATTTCTGACGCCAAATCCACTGGTGCCAAGCGTCAAAATCGACACCAAGGCGTTGACCAGTTTTAAGTTCCAGAACAGCGAATATCCTAGCGCGCGTAGACTGGGACAGACTGAACCGCCCCGCTTCAAGCACCATCGCTGCTGATCCCGGATGCCAGTTTTTCAAAATCGTAGCCAGTGCCCGATCAACGACTTTAGGCGATCTCGAAATCAATTTCAAATAGGGCTCGGGGCTTGGATCTTCCAGCGCGTCTTGTTGCCGTGCAGTGATTGGCGATGTAACCATCGGTTCGATCACCGGTGAAGCTACCGGACTTCGCGCGACCAATTGGTTGGACAGAAAGAGCCCACCCAACAGAAAGCTCAGTAACGTAAGGGAGCCATAGGCAGTGGAGGCGCGCGAACGATTGGCTGCAGATTTATTTGGCATGATGATCTCAGATTCAATGATTGACCCTTGGTTAGCCAACCTGAGACGCTCTGCCGCGCCCGTTTCTTACAATTTCCATTGCGTTGGCGAAGCTCAGAGCACGAAATGCATCAAAAGTGACTAGCTAGTGTCTGTCGGTAAACCTATCTTGACCTAGTTTCGGTTTGCCGGAAGGTCCAATTTTGGATGAGTTTTTTGATGGCGACAGGGGAAGGTCGGGCTTTGGGCTGTCAAACAG
>CALKXO010000019.1 GCA_938003615.1 uncultured Pirellulaceae bacterium
CGGCGAGCAAGAGATCGGCCTGCGTGTGGGCAAGGTGATTGGCAATCACAAGATGGCGAAGCACTTTGATCTCACGATCACTGAGGATTCGTTTACTTTTACTCGCAACGAGGACCGAATTAGTGAAGAGGCTGCGTTGGACGGGCTGTATGTCATTCGCAGCAGCGTTGATGAGAAACGAATGGACTCTGAAAGTCTTGTCGGGACGTATAAGAGTCTGGCGAAAGTTGAGCGTGCTTTTCGTTGCATGAAAACGGTGGATCTGTCGTTACGCCCGATCTATCATCGCAACGAGGATCGCATTCGATCGCATGTGTTCATCTGTATGTTGGCGTACTATGTGGAATGGCACATGCGTCAGAAGTTGCGGCCTGTGTTGTTCGCCGAGGACGACCAAGAGTCAGCGACAGCAGCTCGCAAATCGGTCGTCGCGCCAGCCAAGCGTTCGGAGTCTGCCAAACGTAAAGACTCCACACGTCGCACGCCTGACGGCTACCCTGTGCAGGGATTCCACGACATCTTGCAAGACCTTAGCACGCTTTGCCGTAACAGCGTTCGCATTTCTGAATTCGATTCTGAATTTGACAAGCTGACCCAAGCGACGGCGTACCAGCAACACGTCTTCAATCTCTTGAAAGTCACCGTAACCTAGAGAACAGCCATCGGCGCGTTCCAGAACCCGCGCATTTCAAATCCGCCCTCAAAAACAAGTTGAGTTCGGAAAATAACGGCTCAAATCCAAACCCGGTCGGCAAAATCCTGTTCAAGTTAGGTTTAGGAAGCCAAACAAAGAAGCCGTTTTAAAGAAGCCGTCTTGGTTCAGGGAGCCGTTTTTTAGGGTAACCGTCTTGGCTCGGAAAGCGCTCAGGAAGCCGTCTTGGCCAGTTCCAGTAAACGGTCAACGGTATCGCTGGTTTCAAATTCTGTCTCAAGGTCCACCATCCGGCACTCTGTCAAACCGCGGAACCAAGTTTCCTGATGCCGCGCAAATCGACGCGTTCGAATTCGAATTCGCTCAACCGCCTCCTCCATCGACAAGTTACCATCCAAGTGCTCCATCGCTTCCTTGTACCCCACGGCCTGAGCGGCGGTGCGCGAGAGCGCTTCAAACTTCTCCCGTATTTGCTTGACCTCCTCTAACAGGCCCTTCTCAAACATCGTCGTGACACGCTGCTCAATGCGCTGATGCAATATCGGTCGAGCATGCCGCAAGGCAAAAACACGGCAATCCTCTTCAGGAGTTGATTGGAAAAATTCCATCTGTAGATGGCTGAGCGGTTTCCCGGTGGTTTTAAATACCTCCAAGGCCCGGATAATCCGACGCTGATCGTTCGGATGGAGATTGTGAGCTGACACCGGATCAACCAATTGGAGACGTTGGTGCAAATATTCGTCACCGAACTCCTTCAAATCCGCTTCAATCTCTTTTCGAAACGCCCAGTCTGCTGGCGGCCCTTGGAAAATCCCTCGCAAGACGGATTTCAAATACAGCGCTGTCCCTCCAACAAACAAAACCTCTTTCCCACGCGACCAGATTTCCTTGACCGTCGCATGCGCCATCTCGTGAAAGCGCGAAGTGCTAAACATTTCGTCAGGATCAACGATATCAATTAAGTGATGGCGAACTGCAGCGCGTTGTTCAACAGTGGGTTTGGCGGTGCCCACGTCCATCAACCGGTAGATTGCCATGGAGTCCATCGAAACAATCTCGGCATTAATCCGATCGGCCAGTTCTAGACTAACGGCCGATTTCCCGCTGGCGGTTGCACCTGCCAAGAACCAGCAGCGCTTTGTAATCTCAGAAACGGGGATGGCTTGGTAGTTTGGCGTTTCACTTTCAGACATCGTTAATCAGATCCGGCTGCGCTATAGAGTAGTGGCCCCGCGGCGTCTCATGTTAGACCATGACGAAGTCGTCGTGACAACCGCTGAAAAACTAACCGCCAAGCGTGAAACCACCTCTATTCTTTAACGCCATCCAATTCAAACTCCTCGTAGCCTTTGAACTCTAACCGCTGCACCGTACGCGTCGCTTGGTCAGCCAACATTTTTTCACACTCCTCGGCTTCTACAGGAGGACTGAACAAATGCCCCTGGAATGAATTGCAAAGATTTCGTTTGAGGAAATCGTACTGCGCCTGCGTCTCGACGCCTTCGGCCAGAACTTCCAGATCAAGACTCTGCCCCAGCACGATGATGCTCGTCGCGATCACTCCGTCATCATGTTTTGGAATATCTTTGATGAAGGTGCGATCAATTTTCAATCGATCGATGGGGAAGTTCTTAAGATACGCCAGAGAAGAATAGCCCGTTCCGAAATCATCGATACTGATCTTGGTGCCAAACTCACGCAAAAGCTGTAGTTTATCAGAGGTCTGCCCCACATCGGAGATCAACATCGTTTCGGTAATCTCAATGTCAATGTATTGAGGATCTAGATCATTGGAAATGATCGCGTCTTTGACGGTTCTCACAAAGCTGTCTTCGCGGAACTGCATAGGGCTAATATTAATCGCCATCGTGAATTTATGCCCGAGCCGAGACCACTGAGCGGCCTGTTCACACGCCCGTTGGATGATCCAATTTCCCACCTCGATAATGCGCCCCGTGCTCTCCAACAGCGGAATAAAGTCGGCAGGAGACACCACTTGGCCATTTTGGTTCCACCGCACCAGCGCTTCGAAACCATTGATCTTCTCGCTGTCTATGTCGATCTGAGGCTGATAGACCAGATGAAATTCATCTCGCTCCAGTGCGGACGACAGCTTACTTTCAACGCGCTTCCGTGCAATCAGCTCTTCTGTCATTTTTGTGTCATAAAGAACAACGTCTTTGTCGCCAAACTTCGCCGCGTACATCGCCGTATCGGCAAACGTAAACAGTTCTTCTGAGCGTTCGGTGTCAACCGGACACAGGCTGGCCCCGACGCTGGCACCGACGTGCATTTCGGTTTTTTCAAAAAACATAGGCCGAAGAATCTCAGCCACGATTCTTCTACCAATTTCGACTATCTCTTCTTCCGATTTGATCGACCGGAGAATGACCGTAAATTCATCACCGCCAAGTCTAGAGACAACATTTTCCTTCCCCACCACTTTTCGAATTCGACGCGCAGTACGTTTTAGCACGAGGTCACCGACCGCATGCCCCAGCATATCGTTTATTTCCTTAAAGCCGTCCATATCCAGCACCAGCAACGCCATTGGCTGCCTCGTCTCAACCGAGTTTTTCACAGCACGGTGTAAATGTCGTCGGAACGCAAACCGGTTGGCCAGCCCTGTCAGCGGATCAAAACTGGCAAGTTTCTTCAGGTCCCTGGCTTTCTGAGCAAGCCGCGATGTCGCTTTTTTAAGCGCCGTATCATCCCGAATCACACCAAAAACATAGGCGACTTCTCCTTGATCGTTCCGCTGGCAGATTGCGCGTGACGAAACGAATTTGACATCGTTGATCTCTTCCTCGAAAGCGAGGTCAACGGCGAATGGAGTTCCCTTTTCTCGCGCCTGCTGCAGGGCATCATAAAGCAAGTTGGAATCACTGGTAGTGAAACGACTAAGCAGCAACCCAATGCTCGGAGTCATCTCCTCGGTGACACCAAGAATTCGAACTAGCTCATTGGAAAACTCAAACTGCTCCAGTTGTAGATTCCATCGCCAGTGTCCAACACCCGCGGTCTCTTCAGCAAGCTCAAGCAAACGCGCGCTCTCACGCAGTGAATCCGTCATGAGCTGTTGCTCATCGGCGCGATGGGACAAATAGTGTTCCGCTTCTCCCGAAAGCCACATCATGGTGAAGCTGAGCAGCATATTGAACACGAAAACACCAAAAAGATCATGCGTCGGCGCCTGCCTTACACCATGCAACATTGGATAGTAACAAAAGAAGGTTACGACAATCACCAGGCCATACCAACGGATTGCGGTAGTAACCCCTTTTATCTGAGCAGCGATCAAGCAGATCACAGGGAAGAAGAACTGTGCTTGAGAGAGTCCGTCAGGATTCAGGTTGCAGTAGCACAGCAGCGAGACGAGCGAAACGAACAGAAACGAATTGGCAATCCAACGTCGAGAAACGATCTGGGCTCTCAACAAAAACAGCAGGCATCCCCCGGCGGAGCTGCCGAAAACGCAAAACATGGGGACAAGAACCCCCGTCCCCATCATCATGCCGTAGATTGCAAGATAGCCCCAAAACAGCATGCTGCCAATTAGATACTGGTCCAGCCTGCCGAGCCTTGGATCATCTTCTCTATCTGCGGACAGAGCTGCAGCCAAGGCAATGTCGGTTGCGTTTTGTCGTTTTAGAAGTGACATAGTGTTGTACGAAAGTCGCTATTCTTCGTCGCTGCAGAGCCGCTACAACAGGCAGTCTCTTCCATCTTGAAACGAGGAACAAACTTTTCCATTTGTAAGGACTGTCGGACTCGACTTCTCTTCACTCTTTCGATTGAATCAGTTTGCGCAATTAGGTGTGTCGTAACGGGCGCCAAGCTACCGTCAATCAACGCGCTTCCTCTCAGGCAGAACTCTTCGGTTTGCGTGAAAAAGTAAAGGTGTTTCACTGAAAAAGAGCGAGAACCTCGACAGAATCAGGACCTGAGTAGGAAGGTTCCTGCTGGGGATCATCGACATTTAACGCCGGTCCCATGACAAATGTCTGGCACCGTCGTTTTCCCATTACGCAAATTGCAATCGGAAAACCGGCCTCAAACTCTCCAGAATTTCGCACGACATCAGACGCCACGCGCCACGTCGATTGGTTGAGTTGATCCAAGGCGGCATCATTGAAGCCGGCAAGCCCCGGTTCTCTGACGATGAACACTACTCCACTGTTTAGATAGCAATGGCATCTCAGACGCGACGCGTCCCATGGCAAGCCTTTGCTGTTCTCCAGTTCTAGGGCGTCCCTCAAAATCGACTTTAACTCCCGCCTGAAACTCTTGGCCAATGCCAATGAGGTGAGGCTATCACCAGCCACCGGATCACGGTTTCGATAGACCTCCCGTTCGCGCTCGCCAAGCGCGCCCTCACTGAACTCTGCTAGATCCTCGACGGCGACGGAGCTCTCAGAAGCCATCATGCCTTTGATCAACATACGTCCGTGCTCCATTTGAGGAAACAAAATTGCAGCCACGACTAAACAAAAGTACCCCAGCATCAGCCCAATGCGAGACCGACCCATCCCCAACATTTCGGCCTTGTTAGCGCGAACATGCGCTGCAGAAACATGGCCAAAAATGATCGCCAGAATCGCCGTCGCGAAGGCAGGGACCACCAAAAAAAGCAGTAAACAAGAAACCACGCCCATCGCCATACTGAAAGTGGAAATAGCCGAAACCATTAGTGGCCTGTCGCGATCAGTTTCGATATCAATTTCATATTCTGACGGTGGGCTCATCGCTTACTTCTCCACTGGAACAATGATGATCTTTTGGCCTTCGCTAGTGACCGCCGCCATCACGCTCTGGTCCGGGGAAATGGCGAAAGGAGTATCCAATTCAGAATGCGGACGAATTTTCGCAGCCACTTTGTCCACCGTTCTCCCCGTCCGATAATTGACCAACGCCACATGATCAGGAAAGACAATCTGAAGCATTCTCGAATCGCGTGTAAACTGAATCGCACCCGGATTCTGTTTGAGCGACACCGGTTTCCCCACGACTCCCGTCTTCGTCTTCGCGATGGTGATTTCCTTGCGATTGACAAACGCAAGCTTTTTCCCGTCCGGTGAGACGGCCACGCGCGAGCCTCCTTGACGTGATCCTTCAACGGAAACTTTCTGTGTGTCGAGATTGATCGTCGCCAGATGTGTCGTGCTCGCGACCAAAATCTTCCGATCATTCAAAACGACAAGCGCCTTGGGCGCCTCTCGAAACGTCTGCAGGTTCAAGAGGCTCCCACGCGTTGGAATCTCCCAGACTCGTAAGTTCCCGTCTTTGGACAACGATGCAATTGAATCGGGTTCTTTTTTTTCCGAATTGAGTTTCAATGGCAGTGACGAAAGGCCAACCACCGCCCTATCGTGGCCAAACACACCCTCGTGTGGTTCGAGCTTCCCCGACGGTTGAACTTCGTAGAGCAGAATACCACCACTTTGTTTTCCAGCGGCCAGCCACTTACCACAAAGGGCAAGTGCAGAGATGGCTTGATTATTATCCTGCCGCACTTCCTGGACCATGACGCCGTTGGTCCAGTCATAAACATGCAGGCTTCCCGACGCGGTGGAGTAAAACAGCAATCCGTCTGCGCTGAGCGCGATTGTGGAGACTTCCCCCCCGGACTCTGGAAGTGAAACGCGCTTTAGCTTTCGAGACCGTTTCCCATCGGTAACACCCCACAGATCCGGAACGCTGCGCTTCGGAAGTTTGAGTGTTGGCGGCAGATCGGGTAATTCTTCCTCATTAGCCTTGCCCCCCTCGATTAGATTGACTCGCAGCTTCCCGTTTGGGTAGTTGCGCAAACCGCACAGTAGATAGCGGCCGTTGGCAGAAACCGTCAGTTTGGAATCTGGCTGATTAAACGACCCGTCCACCGGGGCATGGCGATTAAGCAGTGCGCCAGTCTGTAGATCAAATTCGACAATCGAACTTCCCCCATCGAAGAACAGCCCTGTTACTCCACCAGCGGCTACGGCAAACGCAGACGCCTGTGACTTACGAATCGATTTTTTCCAAAGCACAGTTTCCGCATCTAACGAGAAGGCAATGATGTCGGTTTCCGTGGAGCCCACCGAACTACGATTGCTAGGAGATAGGATTGCGGATTTCCTTGGCGGGCGCTCCTTCTGGGAAACGGCAGTGCCATCCCTAGCGTCAACCACCACGTCGGCACCTTTCATCGCAGCCAACAGTTGCTGCCCATCACTGGCAAAAGCAAGATCCAAGCATGCCTGTTCAGATTTCTTTATTGGAGAGTTCTCAATTCTGCGCTTCCAAATCGTCTCGCCTGTACTGACCCTCCAAACTATAACCTCTGCGTCAGCGTCAATTGTCGCGACCAACTGAGAATCGGGAGAGACGGCAATCTGGTTGATGGGTCTAAAATGATGCTGATCGAGTTTGATGATTTCAAAAAACTTGCCAATAGAATCAAGCTGAAACAGCTTCACGCGCCCCGACTCAAAACCGGCAACCATGAATCGCCCATCGAGCGTAGCAGCTAGCGCAACCACTTTGTCTAACTTGCCAACCCATCTCCCAACTGTCTTGTAGTCAATCCGTTTCTTCGTTTCTAAATCGTAAGAAGCGATGCCCTTTCCCTCAGGAACAAACACTACATTGCGCGGCGAAAGAGCCAAAGCGGGGCCCAACACTCTTCTCCCGCCAACGGTGAATGAGCTCGCCTTTGCCTCTGCCACGACGCGCGTGTCGAATTCGACAGGACGTACTTTTTTTGGCGGCTTGCGCTGATTGTTCTTCTGGCGATTCGGATCATCGAACGCCGCATTGGGATCAAAGACTTCTCCAGCATCGCCACCGGCCTCAGGTTGATCGAACTGATCTGCCCGCGCGCCGGGAGCGACGCCGACGCGCGGCACGTCCCTACCGAGGGCAGCAAAGTGCCCCTTGCGTGGCGCTCGTGCCGCCTTAAGCCGAAAGCCCTCCTCTTCCAGCATCTCGCGCTCCCTTGCGGTCAAGGGAAGTTTCAGCCGTGCAATTTCCTCTACAAAAAACCAACCGCCAAGCGCGATGGCAATCGCCGTGGCAAGAATTAAGGCAAACGCATTATTACGTCCGTTGACAGCCCGTGCGTAGTCAAAAACAGCTTGCTCTTGGGGATCAATCGCCTCGACGCCCCGTTCACTTGTCGCATCATGGACCACCTCACGTTGAACGTCAGACACTGCTCCTCCGGATTCGATGTCCGACGGCCAGGACTTGCCTTTCTTCTTTTTCTTGCCACCAGACTTTTTGCGCGACCGATCCAGCACCGTGATTGGAAGAGCTGAGGGTTGAGATGGCGTCTCAACGTTGTTGCCTTGTTGATGGCGATCGTCGGCTTCCGCGCCAGATTTGTCTTTTTTAGTTGTGCGTTCAGAGCTGCCCTTAGATTTGCGCTTGGAGCGTCCCTTTTGACCGTTCCTCTTTTTAGTAGAAGGAGCTTTCGACTTTATCGGGACAGGATCTACAAAAGGCTCTGCATCATCCGCCTTGTCGTTTGACGGAATCGGATCTGGCCGTCTCTGCGACAATCCTGAGCTTTGCGCATTGAGCAAGTTATCGACGTCGAGGGAGTCGAACATTCCTCCTTCAGAACCGGACGCGCTTTTCTCGGAAGGAGATTGGCCATTAGCTCCAACGCCCGGCACCGCGAAAGTAAACTGACAGCCTCGGCAGACCACTTTTCGATTTTCAATCGAATCAGGCAAGCGATATTTTTGGTGACAGTTTGGGCACGATACTTTTTTCAAATCGGCCATAGGGGTATGAGGGGGAACTACCTTACTTCTGTTGACGTTGGCGAGCGAAGCATTTCGCGCAGTTCCATCATATCATAATTCACCGGCCAATTCTTCAAGACCAAGCCAGCAGTCTGCCAGTCGCGGCCTGAGCCGTTTCCCAATTCCGTTGCCTAAATGGCAGGACCTATTCGCCATCTTCCATCTGGTTCATGGCCTGCTCGCGTTCTTCGCGTTCGGCGGCTTTTTGCACTCTCAGTTTCTCATACTCCGACTCAGGCTTACCGGCGGTAATCTTGTCCTCACCAGCCACGCGTTCGATTTCCGCCATGATCTTGTCCGTCGGTTCCCGTTCGAACTGGATGTCGTCAATGATGAACGATTGAACTTTGCCATCGGACGTCGTTGCCGAAACTTTGGCAATTCCCTTTTTCTCCCAACGCTTTTTGTCAATCTCGGTGATGTCGCTCAAAGCGATTTCTGATCCGCGCTTATTTGACAACACCCCGTCCTTAATCGCGATCCACTTTCCGATTGCAGGCAGCCCAACGCTCAAACACCACAAACCCATCGCATTGAATATGCCCCCGATAAAATAGTTGTACAGTATCAGGTTGTGGATCTCATCGTGCAACTTGGGTTCAGTGATCGGCATACCGCGCGGCTCCGCGTACTCGGCCCAAGTTGCTTGAAGATCGCCGTCACTAATCATGTAGTCGCCATTTTCATTTGCCGGGCCTCGCATTTCGATGTATTCGTCTGCATGTTGCCGCAGCCCGGGATAGGAAATGAGAGCATCTTTGAGATGCCATCCACCAAAGGCCAACGCACCCAGTCCGATCAAAAGGAATTTGAGAATGTAACCTTTACGCGCGTTCGCTTTGATATCCATAGTCGGTCATTAATGTGAAATTGAAAATCGGGCAGGAAGTGGTCACCAGACTAGCGACGACGCCACAAGCTTGGACTCTTGCTTTTTCGGAGAGGCTCAGAGGCGTGAGTTTCGGTGTCGCTAAGTGTGAAATGAACTCGTTAGAGGATCCCAAACATCTACGCCAATGATATTCAGATTTTGAGGCCGTTCAGAAGCTACTTCGTCTAGAGGGCCAAAAGATAGCAATATATTGGAATTGTTTTCAAGCTTAATCCGAAAATACCGGCCGACTATCCGGCTATGCAAGGCCACAAATGCAACATTTTGCGTTTGCCTCAATCAACTTGAGCACCTGTAAATATCGTCGAAGCCGCAGCAAGGCTAGATAGCGGCAACTCGATTGCCATCGTTAGCGTCCCCGAAATCTTCGGGCCACCGTCTACTGGGGACGAGCTGACAATGGGTAATCTAGCGGGCGATTTGGCGGCACCTACGAAAAAAACAGGCATCCGGGGTGAGAAGGACGCTGATTTGGGTTATGATAGATGACAGATTTACTGAACACATAAAGCTCTATCCAATTCGTTGAAGTAACCGAGGTCTTTTGAAATGCCACCCACAGAAATCACCCGCGAACAATGGCTCGAAGAAACAGAACGGCTTTGCCCGAGCGATCGCGCTTACGACGCATATGTGGCACTCGAAGAAGTAATGTGCGCCGACACGGATCTCGATGTCAGTTACATGTCAGTCTCGCGCGGAAAGTCCGATTACTGCACGTTTAGCGCTTTCATCGGAAAATGTGCCGTCTCTCAAATGTACAAAGGCCAATGTCAGCTCAATTGGCGTTGGAAGGGCACGATGCCCGGCCTAACTGAAGAGGCTAACGAAGACCTAATCGAAGCCTTCGAAGAATTCCGTACGACGCTTAACGGAGTCGAGGGCAAGGGTTGGGAAACCGTTAAGGTTCTGCGATTGGGCGAAGAAGCCGTTCAAGAAGCGGTAATTAAGCTGGCGGGGAAAATTGTTCCTATCGTCAAAGCATGTACAGCTGACGCAAAATAGCCACTGATCAAAAATCAAATCTGAACACGCGAAGCCTTTTCTCAGTCAAAAGGCTTCGCTT
>CALKXO010000020.1 GCA_938003615.1 uncultured Pirellulaceae bacterium
CGAGTGTTCAATAATCTCATGGCTGCCACGTTTTTGGGGTGAGTCATTTTGCAAAAAAACTCAATACCCAATAACGGGGCAGTTCTTCAAGACAACTCTACCAAGATTCGCCAGCTTGCAGATTTTTGCACCTCCAGGCTGCGAGCCGAACTGCGGACGGTCCGGCTGCTTTCTGGCCATCGTATGGACGCATCCTGTGGCAAACGTGGCGGCAGTCGCGTGTGATGCTGGTCACTTGTTTTGCTGTTTGTTGCCTCGCGTGTTTGTGCGTGTGTGGAAATCTAGAGTGGTTCGACGGGCCCAAAGCTCCAATCTCACGTTGGATTTTGGCGCTGCTGATTTGTTGTGGAGTTGTGACGTTGTTTTCGCCGGCAGTGTTTCTCAAAGATCATCAAAAGGATCACTACCGATTCTTTCACCAGAATCGCGAACATCCGACGGCGTTCTGGTTCGCACGACTGACACCATGGGTGGTCTTGGTTGCGGGCCTAGTTGTTGTGCTAAATCTACCGTTGTCCATCTTGATTGCCGAGCTAGATAGCGAACGAGCCCGTTCCTTGGCGTTGGGGCCATTCGGAGCTTATCCGAACGATTTGATGAGCCCGCGTTTCTTTGAGCGACTGGTAGAGGGCGCGGTCTGGTTGCCAGCGTTTGGCTTGATGGCTGCATTGGGATGCGGTCAGTTCTGGTCGATGTTTATTCGCAATCCGATCATTAACACCGTTGTCACTGTGGTGAGTTCCATTCTCTTGTTGTACTACGGTAGTTATCTATTTTGCGTGAACGAAAATGTGGCATTGTTTGCCCTTCCGATAATAGTCGCGCTTTTTTTGGCGACCTATGTGCGCAGCAGGCAGTGGCTGGCCGATCGAAAAAGTGTTGTGCTTTGGTTCGCGCCAATGGCTGCCATCGCGCTAACGGCTGCAATCATGTTTGGGGCGATGGTTTTTCATCGCGCGACTGAATATCCAGATATCAAGTTTGATTTTGGTGACCTTAGTGAAATACGACCGAATCATGACTTCCAAAACTTTGTTGTGGGTTCTGCCAAAGAGAGAGTGGCAACTGCAAGTCTCTACCGTCAAGCGCTTGAGCTGGCCAAACCTCACGCAACGGGGCGCCCCTATTTTGACTTCATTCGCTCGGACAGCTTCCAGAAAGAGATGGTTGCGTTTCACAGCGCTCGCAAGCCGGCCATTGATTTGATCCTCAAAGCTGCTCAGTCACCAGTGTGTGATCCGTTCCTAAGATCAATCGCTAGGGCCGACAACCCTGAGTTAAGCGTCAAAGAGCTGGAGGCATTGAGAGTTGACGTCGCAGAGGAATGCTGGCTGTTGATCAGTTTGATCTATGTCGACTATTTGAAGCACAAGAGCGAAGGGGAATTAGACCAGGCGTTGGAGAGTTTGTTAGCGCACAATCGAATTCAACAGCGTGTTACCCGGAAAGGCGTCTTGGTTTTCAATGACGACTACCGTGACTTTTGTCGTCGAATAATTGAGTGGGCTGAACTGCCGGGGCAGAAGCCAGAACTTCTAAAGAAGGCGATTTTCGAACTTGAAGGCCCGCAGCTTGAGGGCCCGAAGCTTGATAGTGGAAGCGACGAAAAGACAAGTGAGTATACGTTTTATCAACCGCAAGCGTGCTCGTCAGAGGTTGCGATTGAAAGACAGATCAATAGCGATGAGGCGGAGCAGAGCTTCAGAATTGGCTTTCGCCACAAGCAACTTGAAGGGAAGTTGTTCAGCCTGTATTCAGAATTTCAAGATCCAGATGGTCTCTTCAATTCGTTTGCAAGTTGGGATGTTGAGCGCGGTAAGCGCATTCAAAAACACCTCTCAGCAGAGCTGTTTTGGCGAGTTTGGTCGAGCACCAGCGTGAGAAATGATCTGAAGATATACAACTCAGGAGCCTTGAAGTCTCGTGATGGATCGTTTGCGAAAGTCGCAAACGATCCTACCGCCTACCTTTACCAAGTGGGCGGTGACTGGGTGATGCGGCCAATGCGAACCGAGGCTCGGTTGCGGCGGTACACGCTGTTGCGTTTGGCGTTGGCAATGCATCAGATCGAGACGGGGGAATATCCGCAAACGTTGTATGAACTTAAGAAGTATTTCGCCAATGGTTTGCCGAAGGCGCCGGACGGAGGCCACAGCTTTGGATGGTTTCCTAATGGATTGGGGAAAAAATTGTTCATTGGTGATTCGAACGCATTGACGATGGTCTGCGACGACCCCAACACACCGATCTTGCTTCCGTATGCTGCTGTTGACAGCGATGAAGTGCAAAAACGGGACTATGTGAATAGCGACGGCGATCCAGTTCCCGCAGATGAGATCCACTTGCATTCCTTGTGGAGATTTTCATCTTTGGGAAGCCTCGTTGCGTTGAAGAAGATTGAGACCGGCGTCGGTGGCGATGGCGACAGAGAAATCCAATCGAAGGAGTAGGCTGCCTTGACGATTGGGTTTATGCAAATCACTTCGATTCAGTTGAAGCGTTTCAACAACTTGTCTCCCAACCACGGAGACAATTGTGAAAGGGCAAATGCGATTCGCGCTTTCCAAGGCATCACCAATTCAAGCTTCCGCTTTTCGCAGGCGACTCGAATTCGTTGAGCCAGTTCATCAGCATCGATGCCTTTGACTTTCGCACCGGCTCCCGGTTTGGCGGCGGCATCAGGTAAATCGGTCGCTTGATCGGCGTAGCGTGTCGCGCTATCAGCGCGGCGAATTGGACCGGGACAGACCAATAGATAATGCACCGACGCCGGTCCTTCCAGCCGAAGCTGGTGGTGATAGGCGGCCAGTGCATGTTTGGACGCACTGTAGGGCGAGACAAAAGGCCAGCCGGTTTTTGCAGCCAGCGATCCAATGTTGATCAACGACCCGCCGTTTCGTTCAAGGTGGCTCAGCACAGCGCGCGTGCAACGCACGGCCGAATAGAAATTGACTTGCATTAGATCTTCGAAATTGGCAACCGTCGCGTCGGACAATGCGATTCGAAGAGACTTGCCAACGTTGTTAACCCAAGCGTCGATGCGTCCATGCGAGTTGATGATTGATGCTACTGCTTGGGAAACACTCTGGTCGTCCGTAACATCGGCGACGACGGATTGAACGTCTAGCCTGCCGGATTCGGTAAGTGTCTCGACCGTCGCCTGAAGCTGTTCTTGCCCGCGCGCCAAGCAAACCACTCGCGCACCAGCGGTCGCGAACTGACGCGCCAGGGCAACACCTAGGCCGCTGGAACCGCCCGTGATGACGACGACTTTATCTTTCCACTGTTCCATAAATGGGGCTTAAATATATGAGGTGGCCGAAGTAGCTCGATTTGCAATGGTCGTGCAACCGGCAGTGGCTGGCGGATATGGTCTCCGATCTCTTGCGAGCGTGGAGGTCAGCGATTGGCGCACTGCTATCGGAAGTAAGATTTCGTTGAAAACAACACGCTAGCACGGAACCGCCGTGGGGGAAGGGGCTGGGTAACTCACCGGTAAATTTTGATGATTACGTAGACTTTTCTGGATTGGACTGTATTTTTCTTTCAATCGGTTCGATTCAAAAAGATGGATCAGGGGGTTCCATCACCAGCAATAACGAACGCAAGACAATCATGTCCAAATTTCAGAACTCGCCAGTGGCAACCATGAATACAAAACGTATTAACTCGCCGATGATCGGTCGACTCGCAATGACGGCGATGATCCTTATCGGAGCCACTCTTTCTACCGGGTGTTCCACGTTGCCCAGTTCGCTTTCGTCCGGCGGATTGTTTTCTTCGGATTCAACTCAGACGCCAGTGGCCACTGGATCGCAGCCTCAGTATCTGGTTGACATGCAGGCCGCGTATGGCGGCAGTAAGAAATACAGAGGCGTCATTGGTCAGAACACGACCGTCCAATCAGCCATCGAAGCCTCAGGTGCGCAGAAGAAGTTTCGTAAGATGAATGTCGTCGTCTTGCGAAAGCTCGAAGGTGCCTATAAGCCGTTGAAGATGAGCTGCGACTACAACTCGAGTAAGAAGATGATTCGTCCTGAGTCAGATTACGCTCTTCAGCATGGGGATCGAATTGTCGTTACTCCCCAATCGGAAAATCAGTTACTTCAGATGTTAGGCACATTTGCTGAAGGCAAGTAGGCCTTCGGCGATTGGCCGCGTTGCTGCTGAGTTGAGGGAATCAGCCGATAGTCAATCAGCCAAATGAGCAATCGTCCGCTGGGGCTGGGACGCATTCGGGCATCACCCAAAGTGCAGCATCGCCCAAAGCCCCGAATCGCGCACACTGGTCATTACGCGCTTCCGTTGAGGCTGTGATTGTGTCAAAATGTCAGGCGAGAATCTCAAAGCGGTTGAGTTTCTCGTTTGCCTCTGACCACCACCCTTCTTTCAGATTCGTCTATGAACTCACCGACTGAAGACTCAACCACCGAGCGCGCATCGCGCGCCGGCTATTGGTCCAAAAGCCTCCGTATCGTCGGCATTGTTCTTTCAGTATGGCTGTTTATCTCTCTCGGATGCGGCATCTTGTTTCGAGAATTACTTGATGCTTGGTTCCCCAATATTGGTGGAGCACCGTTCGGATTCTGGATGGCTCAGCAAGGTTCGATCATCGGCTTCCTCGCGCTTCTGTTCCTCTATAGATTTTTGATGAACAGGCTGGATAAAGAGTATGGTTTCGGTGAGGGAGACCCGTCATGAATCAGGATATCTGGAACTTTATTTTCATCGGTGGTTCGTTCGCGCTGTACATCTGGATCGCGATTAAGTCGCGCGCGGCAACAACGAAAGAGTATTACGTGGCCAGTGGCGGCGTTTCACCATTTGCCAACGGGATGGCGACGGCAGCGGATTGGATGTCGGCTGCGACGTTTATTTCGATGGCCGGTATTATCGCGGCCAGCGGCTATGATGCGTCGCGTTTTTTAATGGGATGGACCGGTGGTTTCGTTTTACTTACCACGTTAATCGTGCCTTATTTGCGAAAGTTCAACAAATTCACGGTAACGGATTTTCTCGGAGACCGTTTCTATTCCAATGTGGCACGGGCCGTTGGCGTCATTTGTGCCGTGTTCATTTGCATGACCTATATCATGGGCCAGATGCGTGGCGTTGGGCTCGTGTTTTCAAGGCTGTTTGATATCGAGATATGGCTGGGGGTTTTGATCGGGGCGAGTATTGTCTTCTTCTACGCGGGATTGGGTGGTATGAAGGGGATCACCTACACTCAAGTCGCGCAGTACTGCGTGATGGTGTTTGCCTACACGATTCCGGCCGTGTTTATTTCCATGTTGCTGACAGGCAACGTTATCCCGCAACTCGGGTTGATCGGCGAATTCACCAAGGGCGATGCGGATCCGGTGCCTTTGCTTTCTAAGCTAAATGCACTCAATACGGAATTGGGTTTCGCAAAATACACTGACGGGAGTATTGGGAAGTTAGACATGTTCTGTATCACCGCCGCGCTGATGTGTGGAACGGCGGGGTTGCCGCATGTGATCGTTCGTTTCTTCACCGTGAAATCAGTCAAGGCCGTTCGCGCATCGGCTTGTTGGACGTTGTTGTTTATCGCCGTGGTTTATCTGACGGCTCCCGCGATTGGGGCGTTCGCGCGAACGAATTTGATTTCAGAGGTGCATAACTGCCAGTATTCGGCTGCTCCAGAGTGGTTCAAAAATTGGGAGGATCGTGGCTTGATCGCTTGGGTGGATAAAAACGGCGATGGCGTGATGCAGCATTCGGCCGGTGCCGCGTTTGCCGGCAAGCCAACCTATTCCGGTGGTCGAGTCGAAGGTGGCCCCCGACCGGTGACCAATACGCTAACCGAGAATGCGAACGAGGTGTTCTACGAGCGTGATATTCTGGTCATGGCGAATCCGGAAATGGCAGGACTGCCGATGTGGGTCATCGCGCTGGTGATGGCAGGTTGCGTGGCAGCGGCACTCTCCACCGCAGCGGGATTGCTGCTGGTGTTGTCGACTTCCATCTCTCATGATTTGATGAAGAAGATCGTCAGCCCAAGTATGAGCGACGCCTCGGAAGTGGCTTGGGCGCGTGGAGCTTCCTTCTGCTTCCTTGCCATTGCAGCCTACTTTGGTATCAATCCGCCGGCCGAATTTGTCGCTAAGACCGTTGCGTTTGCATTCGGTTTAGCGGCGTCTTCGTTCTTTCCTACGATCTTGATGGGGATCTTTTCCAAACGCATCAATCGCGAAGGGGCGATCGCTGGGATGGTCGCGGGCGTCGGATTGACGCTGGGATACATCGTCTATTTTCAGTTCATGGTCGAACACAAGGACTATGTTTTCGGCATCTCGCCAGAAGGGATCGGCTTCTTTGGAATGCTGTTGAATTTTGCGGTCGCTAATGTCTTTTCGGCAATCACACCGGCGCCGCCACAAGAGATTGTCGACATGGTGGAGAATATTCGCAACCCGACTGATGCGGGATCGGCAACGCATTAGAGAGTGCGACGTAGGTTGAAAGGCGTTGCCGCGCTGAAGGTGCAGGAACCGAGGCTAGCGGCTAAACGGCTAACGAGTTGAACGGCTTTTGAAGTCTGCCTTGCGATCGAGACCGTTAGCCGTTTGTGCACTAGCACCGGTTGATGCGTACCGGCGATAGAGTCAGCGGTTGACTATTCTTTGGCCGCTGGCTACTTGGAAAACCCAAGCTTCATTTGAGGCTCTTCGGTTTCCGCACCACCGGCGTTCAACTCGCGATACAGCAAGCTTGGTTGAATGCCTTGGTTGTTTTGGTACTTGCCACTTTTGTATTCCTCTACGTCGCCAGAAATTTCGTGGTAGAAAATCTGGCAGATGGCCACGCCCGGGTAAATTTTCACGGGCTGAACGGCAAACATTTCCAACGTCCAGTAACCAGCGAATCCCACATCGCCGAATCCAGCAGTGACGTGCACGAACAAACCGAGCCGGCCAATCGAAGAGCGCCCTTCAATCATGGGGACCAGGTTGTGAGTCTCGGTGCGCTCAACAGTTCGAGCAAGATAGAGCCGGTGGGGCTCCAGTGTCAGGCCCGTTTCAGGAATCACTGACTCGCGCACTCGGTTGCTCTTCTTCATGTCCAGCACAACTTCTTCATACGTTAGCACGTCGTGGTGCAGCGTGAGGTTGTAGCTGTTGGGGTTTAGATTTTCTGGCTTGTACGGGTCTATTTGAATGTCAGTGCCTAGGCGTTTCTCAATTTCTTTGCCCGATAGAATCATTGGAGAGCCAGCCTGAAAGGTGGGGGGAACGAGTGGTAATGAGAGAGTTTGGTGTGGTTGGCAAGTATGCCATGTCATTGGGTGGGTGGGCCATAAAGGCCTTCGAAAACCCGTTTTTTCAAATGTCCACGCCGAAATTGTGTTTCCGCCGGCGGTCTGTGTCAACTGGCGAAACTTTTCTAGCTGCGTCTTTTCGGGTCTTTGCGTAACACTTAAGGAAAGGGATGCAGGGTAAAATATTGATGCTGCATGAAACCCAAAACGTGTAATAATGTATTGATAAGCCTCAAACACTCACTTTCAGAAAGACAGTTCAATGAACGATAACCCGTATCAACAGACCTATTCACCGGCCCACGGGCAGATCGCTGCCGACGCACAAGTTTCTGAACGCGCTGCTTTTATCCGCAATACCTATCTGCACCTGCTGGGAGCTATCCTAGCGTTGGTGGCCCTCGACGCTTTCATTATTACGGCGTTCGCTACACAGCTTGCGGGAATCGTCCCGATGGTTAACCGTGGTTGGAACTGGATGTTTGTTCTGGGGGCGTTCATGGGAGTCAGCTACGTCGCCGATCGTTGGGCTCACAGCAACACCTCGCGTTCGATGCAGTATGTCGGTCTGGGAACGTACGTGGTTGCCCAAGCACTATTGTTCGTACCATTGTTGTATACTGCCAACCATTTCGCCCCCGGCGCGATCGGCTCTGCGGGAATCGTAACCGCATTTGTTTTCGGTGGACTGACGATGATCGTGTTTTTGACAAAGTACGATTTTTCGATGTTACGATCGGCGCTGTGTGTCGGTGGATTGGTTGCGATGGCGTTGATCGGTGCCGGCATCGCGTTCGGATTTAGCCTCGGTCTTTGGTTCTCGGTTGCGGTGGTGGTCTTGGCTAGTGGTTCGATCCTTTACAGCACCTCAAACGTGTTGCGGCATTACCATACCAGCCAACACGTTGCGGCGTCTTTGTCATTGTTTGCTTCGGTGGCCGTGATGTTCTGGTACGTGTTGCAGATCTTCATGCACTTCGATGAATAATACCTTCAGGTGACCAATTCAGGCGCGGGATGTAGCACGCCAAATTTTTTAAATCAGGTCAATAATGGCTGAACGTAGAATAAAAATGCCGGGCGATTTTGATGGAATCGCCCGGCTGTTTCCCTTACCCAATCTAGTTTTGTTCCCCGGTGTCATTCAGGCGCTCAACGTTTTTGAGCCGCGTTACCGCATGATGACAGAGGAAGCTTTGGAACAGGATGGGTTGATCACAATGGCAATGCTCAAGCCGGAGCAGCTTTCTACGGCAATCGAGCGTCCAGCGATTTTCGAGACAGTGTGTATCGGGAAAATTCTCACCCACGCCAAACTGGAGGATGGGTGCTACAACCTGTTACTTGCTGGAGTTCATCGAGCCAGAATTTTAGAGGAGGTCAACTTCGAACTTCCCTTTCGCAAAGCGCGGGTCGAATTGATCAAGGACGAGGTCGAAGATGAGCAAATAGCAAGTGATTTGCGGCAGGAGATCGTTAAACGGTTTCTTGAAATTCTTCCAAGCAACTCTCACTTGGACCAGGAATCTTTGGAGAGTCTGCTCGACAGCAACGTCGCCACCGGCCAACTGATCGATCTGATTGCCTATTCCAGTGGCGCCAATCCACTTCAGCTACAACAGATGCTTGATACGAACGAGGTATGCCGGCGCGCCAAGCAGATACTTAAGGCCATGAACGGGCTTGAGAAAAAGGCTGCCAAAGAAGACGTTGCCGCGCGTCCCAACTTCCCACCAGACTTCAGTTTGAACTAGAGTCATTTTCGAGCGTGCATCGCCCAGTGACGATTGATGTTCAGCGCGAAATGTTTTGAACTCATGAAAATTCATATTAAGTACTGCAACGAGTGATTCTACCTTCCCCATGCCGCCAGTTTGGCAGCAGAACTGAAGGCTAACATGGATGTCGAAGCAGAACTGGTCGCGGGTAGTGGCGGCGTGTTCGATGTTCTTGTCAACGGTCAGGTTGTCTATTCAAAGCAATCCTCCGGAAACAAGTTCCCGCAGAGCGGTCCTTTGATTGAACAGATCAAAAACATCGTGTAACTTGACTTGGATGTAGGTTATATTGGCTGACTCGATTTTCAACCGCTAAGCCACATTCACGAAAGTCAAAATGACACAGATTGATCCCTACCAACAAACATCTGAAGCACGGCTTGCACCTCCTAAAACATGGTGGGGAACTTTAAAACATCTCGGTCCCGGATTTATCCTATCGGCATCGATTGTTGGATCTGGCGAATTGATTGCTACGACGCACTTGGGGGCCACTGCTGGTTTTGTTGCGCTGTGGGTGATTCTTGTTAGTTGCCTTGTGAAGGTGGCGGTGCAATTGGAGTTTGGCAAGCAGGCCATTCTGACCGGTCGAACGACGATGGAGTCGCTCAATACTTTACCCGGTCCGCGCATCGGAAAAGCGAATTGGTCTATCTGGCTGTGGTTGCTGTTGATGATCCTTAAGCCGCTGCAAGTCGGTGCCATTGTTGGAACGGTCGCGGTGATTTTGTCCATGATCTTACCGTTGTCAGGCATCTTGCCAGCGGATTTGGCAATTGCCTTGGGCAGTATCATCATTCCTGTTAATTCTGTCTTCGTCTGGAGCATTGTCGCGGCAGTGGTTGTGTCGGCATTGGTTTTTCGCGGCAACTATCAAGTGATCGAAAAGGTCTCGTTGGTGATGACGGGACTGTTCACTTTACTGACGCTGGTTTCCTTGTTCCAGTTGCAGTGGACACCCAATGCGATCGCTTGGCCCGACATTACCGGCGGACTTACGTTTCAGTTACCTGCCGCAGTTGCCTTTGTGGCATTAGGGGCGTTCGGAATTACTGGAGTCGGCGGCGACGAGATTATGGCGTACAACTATTGGTTGTTGGAAAAAGGATACGCACGCAACGCAGGACCGAACGAGGACAATCAGCAGTGGGCCGACGATGCCAAGGGCTGGATCCGCGTGATGTATATCGACGCGATATTGGCCATGATCGTTTACACAGTGATGACAGTGGCTTTCTTCTTACTTGGTGCGGCAATTTTGCATGATGCAGGGGAAGTTCCAGCACACAATCAACTGGTCGAAACTCTTTCCAGAATCTACACGGAAACGTTGGGCGCTTCGGCGAGATATTTGTTCCTCTTGGGGGCGTTAGCTGTGTTGTTCTCAACGTTGCTTGCTGCATTGGCGGCGTGGACGCGACTTTACAGCGACGCGGTTGGGCAGATCGGATTGTTGGACTACCGCAATCCGAAGCAGCGGCACGTTGCGTTCGCGATTTTTGCGTGGTTGTTTCCGGCGATTTGGGTGGCCTGTTATTTTCGGATCACCGCCCAGCCAGCCGCGATGGTGATTATTGGTGGCGTGGCAACGACCGTGATTTTATTCATCGTCGCCTACGCGGCATTGTATTTTCGCTACCGAGGCAATGACGATCGACTGAAGCCGGGGATCGTTTACGACATCGCCTTGTGGGTCAGCTCAATCTCGATCGCCGGAGTCGGGTTGCTGGGCGTCTGGAAACTGTTTTTTGCTAGTTCTTAAATTAGATAGTTGGTGGGTCGTCGCGACGATGTCGC
>CALKXO010000021.1 GCA_938003615.1 uncultured Pirellulaceae bacterium
TTGAATCGTAAGACCGCGAACAGGAATCGGCTGTACCAAGGGAAGTGAAATTGTTCCATCGTCACGAATGGGAACCGGGAAACCAATCGCTGGCGGAAGATCGCTGTTTGGCAACGGGATCTGCACTGGTGGTGCTTCGTCGAGATTACCCAACACACCTTCAATAAAGATACCGAGCACATCCTCAGAATCCAAAGTATAAAAGTCTGGCTTTGGCTGCCGCAAACGCGATGCATCGATCGGCACCTTGTTTGCTTGCGGTTCCGCTAGGAACTGAGCTGGAACACGTGCCGCCGGAATGGAGTCGATTGGCGAAAACAGCGCTGTGCAGCCCGTCAATGATAACGTCATCAGCATCGAGGCCACCATGAACATCCGTTTCCAGGAAGACCACGAGGCTGATTTGTTTGGTTGGTGATTGATAACCACTTCATTGTCCCCTATTGCTTGACCTGAGCCGCAACTTGTTTCGTTCACGTATTGTTCTGTAATTTCGTCTAACGTCTAATCGCAGGAGACTTTGACTCCCACGATGGTTTCCCAACTGACAGCGGCAGAGGCGTTTGGTTGACCACTGCATTGACTGGCTTGCTTACTTTTGGCCGTCGCAAGCTCTTACTCGGGCTTCCAACTGTTCCCTTAACGATTGGCGGCAGAGTCGCAACTCTTGTTGCTTTATTGACCAGAGGCTCTGCTTTGCCCGTACTGATCGGAACCAACGGGCCTGCAACAGCAACCGCAGGATCAATCGCGAATCTCGAAGAGGCACGTTTCATGGCCGACGGGCCAGACTTTTTAATCGTAGGAGCCGAAATCAGATCGCTTGGCGTGATCGAATTTGGCTTTAGAATCGGATTAGGCGACATCACCGGAGGAGCCACATACGAAGGCGACATCGTGTTGACCGGAGTACGGACCAGCGAAGACAAACGAGACTGACGATAGCCTTCTGTCGGAGCCGGTGGCACTATCAACTGCGAGGCTGCCTGCATTTCAGCCTTCTTTACGCTGCCCTTGAGAACCGGAACGTCGTCGGGCAAAACATGTTTGGCCTTGTCTTGAACTATCGCCGAATTGACCATTTTGGATGTGTAGATGTCATGGAAATCGCCAGCGCGGTCTTTCTTGGCCGCAGCAACACCAGCCGGAAATCCGTCAAACCAAGCTTTGACGCATTGAGCACCATCAGCTGACTGGAATTCGTAGCCACGATACTCATCGGGCGGTAGCGGAGGTACGTAGCCGTCGCCGCCGTTGCACTTCTGACAATATCCGGCCACGAAACCGTTTTGGAAGTGATCGGCGTAGGGAATATCGCAATTTGCGTAACGCAGATTGAAAGCGCGTTTCGCCCAAACGTTGTCCCGATATTTTTCCAGCAAAGCATCGCCAATTCCTAATCGCGGAATTCTCAGACCGCTGGCACACCCTAATGATGAGATTACCAACAGCACTGCAAACACCGTCAGAATTGACGTTTGAATGATCTTGTCACAGGAAAAACTACGGCCAACAGATTGCTCCGCAGTGAGTCTCAGTTTGCTTGCCTTATTCGACATGTTATCCCCTTGGCTGGATTCCAACGTCTGACGACAGACATCAGGAAAAATGGACGATGACTCTCGCCATAGCACCACACCCACAACATCGCCCTTTAAGCTGTGACGAATTTAAGGAAGATTTCTATAATTCCCATTTTCCCAAAATTTTCGGATCTACCGTGGCGGCGCAGCCCAAAGAGGCCACGTGACGCCAGCACCGCTTTGACAGCAGAAAATAAATCGCTGATGCGTTAAACGAACAAAGGCCGATTCCCATCAGCAGTCCGTTGCATTCCGCTTCGCTTCCATTGAGAGACACCATCAACATGAGTATTAAACGAATCGCGATCACGACAGGGGGCGGAGACGCTCCGGGACTCAACGGTGTCATTCGTGCAGTAACGCTGGCAGCTTGCCGAAGGGGTTGGGAATGCGTTGGAATTCGTCACGGTTTTGACGGAATTCTTCACGCAGATGACTTCGAAGATGGGGGAACAATCGCACTCACGCCAGAAAGTGTGCGTGGGATCGGACATCTTGGAGGCACGATTTTGGGGACCACCAATCGCGGCAATCCGTTTTCCTATCGACTTGAATTACCTGAGGGTACATTTGAGACTCAGGACATCTCAGACCGTCTCTTGGATGGGTTCAAAGACTTAAAGATTGATGCGCTGGTCGCGATAGGCGGAGATGGCACGATGGATATTGCTTGCCAAGTCGCAAAATTGGGCGTCACGGTGGTGGGCGTACCAAAAACAATTGACAACGATTTGGACGGAACAATCGCAACTTTTGGATTTGACACAGCCGTCAGTTTTGCGACAGAGGCAATCGATCGACTGCATACCACCGGCGCTAGCCACAACCGAGTGATGATTGTCGAAATGATGGGCCGTCATGCGGGTTGGATAGCCCTTGAAGCGGGATTGGCTGGATCAGCCGACGTAATCCTGATTCCAGAAATTCCTTTCGACCTTGAAGCAGTGGCTGCAAAAGTGAATCACCGCAACGCGACCAAACGCAATTTTTCCATCATCTCGGTTGCCGAGGGAGCAATTCCTGCTGGCGGCGAAGCCTCCTACAAGACAACCGGAGGAATCGCAAACCTAGGTGGTTTGGGCGAATGGGTTGCAGAAAACCTCCGCCCGATGGTCCCCAATCAGATACGCACCGTAGTCTTAGGACATTTATTGCGAGGCGGTTCCCCCACCAGTCGTGACCGACTATTAGCGTTGCGATTCGGCACGGCTGCCGTCAGGGCGCTTGAGGAGGGGAAGAAAAATGTAATGGTTGGCCTCAACCCACCCGAAATCCACCACGTACCTCTGGAAGAAGCGACCAAGAAAATGAAGCTAGTGCCTGTTAACTGCGACATGATTCAAACGGCAGAAGATCTCGGCACCTGCATGGGGCGCTAGGATTCGAATTTATCAAACCACGAGCTTACCCAACCACAAGCTTACCCAACCACAAGCTTAGGCAAAGAAATCGCAATCACGTTGCGCAGACCTACGAACGTAGCTGCCCATTTTGCGCAGGCCCGTTTTTTACGGCACTTTTGTTCGATGCGCAGTTGAGAATCGGTGCTGAATTCGACTGGCTCTATGCTGGCGGCGGTCTTTTTGCCTCAATGGCTTGGAGCTCGATCTCAAATA
>CALKXO010000022.1 GCA_938003615.1 uncultured Pirellulaceae bacterium
CTTGCTCAACATGATTTCCGGGGCTGAAGATGCCTTTTGTATATTCACGTCGAGGCTTGGCTTGAAGTACAAGCAGATGGATATCGCCGAGATACAAATCAAGCCGCTGCCGTTAGAGGTAAGTGAACGTCTTCTGAAAAATGAAATTGGAATCGTAGCCCAAGACCAACAAGCTGACATCTGCCGCAGGGCTGGCGGCTATCCACTTACGATAAAGATGTTCGCTAAATTAGTGGCCCTTGCTGGGGCTGACCGCGATTTAGGTGAATCTGACGAAATCGAGGTGGGCGATATACTGAGACTTATAGAACTACATCTCAACTCGGGTGGCCCTCTTGAGCAATTGGCGAATCAGATTCTTTTTACAACAACAATATTTGAAAAAGAGTTTTCACTGCGGGAACTTGAGCAACTGTTTTCTGGTGATCCTATAGCCGGTTTGACCGATGCAGTGATTAGCTACCAGCCGCGCCTAACCATTGGCGAAGCGCTTCAGCAGGGATTAGATTTTCTCGTAGAATATGGCCTTCTTTCTGTCTTCGGAAACGGCGAAATACCCGTCTATGGGCCCCACGCCGCGATCCAAAGATTCTATCGGTTGCGTGCCGATGAATTGAAGATCCCGCGTACAGCTGCCCACAGCAGACTTTGTGATTTTTATAGACAGGAAGGAAGAGTTTGCTCGGGCGACAGCAGCAAAATTCTTCAGTACTCTGCTGTAACACAGGCATGCCGAGCGCTGGACTTCAAGAAGGCATTCAATATCTATTGGCAGGACATTCATTGTTGCAAAGAAGATCGGACCTGGACAAAGCAGGGGCTATTCGCGGCTGACTTGTCGTCCATCAGTGGTTTTTTTGATAAGCCGTATCGCACTCTTCACTCGATGACAAGTGCACAACTCGAAGCAGAGTGTCAGTCTCGAATTCTTGGTCAAGCAGGGATGAATCTTCGTGCTCTGGGGCAACCTTATGACGCAATCGAACCGTTTCAGCAAAGTCTCAAAAATAAGGCAAGTGTATCAGACGACCAATGTGCGATACGCGAGGGCAATCTAAGTCAGGCTCTCGTTCTCGCGGGGCGCATGCGTGAGGGAGCCAATGCCGGTAGTCGCAGTGTCAAGTACGCGGAGCGTGCCCAAACCAAATCGCTAAAGTACCAAATGCGTACGACGTTCGGCATTGCTCTTCACGAGCAAGGGCACGACGATCGAGCAGGGGACGTCTTTAAGGAAGCCCAATGCATTTTTCAAGATTTGGAGGAAGATAAAAAATTTATGGATTCTTATTGGGGATTTCGTTTAAACCTTTTCCGTCTTGATAACGGTGAATTCGAACAAGTCTTTCAACGTAGCTTGGAGTCAATTCCAAACGCAAACAGGAATGGCATAGACTTATATATTGGCTTTGAACATTTGCTGCGTGGGCGGGCAATTCACGGCATGTTGGTGTCTGGAGTAAACAGCTCGAACAAGGATATCACATGGGAGAAATGCGAGAAATCACTTGCAGAGGCGGTGCAGTATTTCCGTGATGCGTACGCGGCGCACCATTTGCCACGTGGCTTGTTGGCCCAGGCTGCAGCTGCCCATGACAAGAACAACTATACAGGGGCGCAGACAATTTTGAGGGAGATGTTGTTCTTGTGTGACAATGGTCAATTGAATCAGTTCGCTACTGACGCGAGGATCGGGCTAGGACGTGTGTATGCGTCAATGGGACGCGTACGAGAGTCACGGCGAGAACTCGTCACAGCGAAAAAAGAGTGTAAAGATATGGGATACGGCCGTGGCTCCAACGAAATTGCCAAGATCCGCCAAAAAACAACCGAACAAAGGTTTAGCTGAGAAGACATAAATTGCAGCCCTGGCTCGTATTGAATCGGATCGAGTAGCGTGAATTGACGATTGGCTGACGCAACTGATTCTCGGTGATTCCTTGAAAAGGAGCGTTCGTTGTACCTCAGCTTCTTCATTGTGTGTCAAGCAAACGGTCGTTTTCTTTACCGGTCACTGTTTCGAGTCTTCGTTTCCCAGAACTGCCAATCCACAAGTAAAGAAACTCGTTCAAGAAATC
The DNA here is from genome assembly GCA_938003615.1 of uncultured Pirellulaceae bacterium. GTDB lineage: Bacteria > Planctomycetota > Planctomycetia > Pirellulales > Pirellulaceae > Mariniblastus. The sequence continues at coordinate 2,076 of CALKXO010000022.1, forward strand.
AAGAGAACGTTCCCACGACGCGAGATGAGTTCCTTGACTCAATCATCGAATCCCGCTAATCCCGTTGAATGCTTATCGGATACGCAAGAGTTTCTACCCACGATCAGAATTTGGATTTGCAACTGGATGCACTCACTGCAGTCGGTTGCGAAAAGGTTTTTACTGACACGGCCACCGGCAGCACTCAAGTGCGAACGGGTTTCAATGACATGCAGGCTGCCTTGCGTAGTGGTGACGCCGTCGTTGTCTGGAGGCTCGATCGACTCGGTCGATCGTTGAAGCACCTTGTCGAGTTCGTGAACGAACTTGAATCATTCGGAATTGGTTTCATGAGCCTCACCGAATCAATCGACACGACGACGCCTGGCGGAAAACTGGTGTTTCATATCTTTGCGGCACTGGCAGAGTTCGAACGCAACATCATTGTTGAGCGAACGAAGGCTGGACTCGTTTCCGCTAGAGCGAGAGGCAAAACAGGTGGGCGAAAGAAAAAGCTCAGCAAGTCGCAGCGAGAGTTGGCCGTATCCCTGTATTGCCAGAAGTCCCACTCTCTTTCAGAGATTTGTACCATGTTCAATATCTCGAAACCGACGCTGTACGCCTATGTGAACGAAAAACTCAAAGCCGTCCCTTTATGACGGGATGCGTATGGGGCGCGGGATTTGAATGGTTCGCGAAATCAATCAACTACAATCGCCAATCAGGATCATCGGGAAGAATCAGTGAACGTTCCCTCGTCACCAGCCTTATTTCGTTGCGAACTGTTTGCCTACACCATTCTTCGCTAGTCACATCAAACCCGAAGATATTCGTCAACTGACGATCTATTGAATGAAGAACTGATGCTGCATCAGGACGTTTCCCAATACTGCGACACACTTCCTTAACGATCTTCTCGCGAGAATGGGCCAACGCGCACTCGGTCCATGCCAGTTGAATGAGCTTTAGACCAATGACTGCTGCACCAAAATCGGTGACGTTCGATACGCACAACCAGTCAATTACCGAACGCAACGGTAAATAATCCGCTTGCCAGTTGCACTGTTCGCCCGCGAATTTCAAGACGCCCGGATTAACTCGTGTAAACAGGTAGCCGAAACTAACTAACTGCACCTTAAGTTCGCAAAACGTCTGACTATTGATCCCTTTGGACTCGTCGAGATGTTCTAGCATCAAGTCAGTCCAG
>CALKXO010000023.1 GCA_938003615.1 uncultured Pirellulaceae bacterium
ACACCTCACACCGAACACCTCACACCGAACACTCACACACACCCCTTACTAGAGAATAAAACATGGCCGTCCGTAGACTGGGACAAATTTTGGTTGACCTCGGGTCGATCAACGACGATCAGCTGGAAATGCTTGTGGAGGAGCAGTCCCAGAGTTCGGGGTTGATCGGACGAATTGCGGTCAATATGGGTTTGGTCAGCGACGATGAATTGGTCGAGGCGCTGGGCGAGCAATTCGGTCTCAAGACACTCGACCTCGAAGGTCAAGTGCCGCCGCCGGAATGTCGCGAAGCGGTCTCCGATCCCATGGCTCAACTGTACCGAGTCGTCCCGATGCAACTGCTCGACAATACGCTAACGCTGGCCACCTGCGATCCGCAAAACATCGCGATGCAGGACGAGATGCGACGGTTCTTGGGGTATGACATTCGTTTGGTTGTGGCATCCGAATCGCAGATCCTCAAAACGATCGATAAATACTTCAACGACGAAAACGACAGCATCGAAAAAATCATCGAGGACCTCCAGACCGACGAGGACCTCAAAGCGGCATCGGAAGCGTTGGGGCTCGACGGGCCAATCAACCTTTCCGATGTGGCCGAATTGGCCAACAGTGCACCGGTGAAGAAGTTGCTCAACATGGTTTTGCTGTTGGCGATCAAAGACCACGCCAGCGACATTCACTTCGAACCGTTCGAAGACGAATTCCGGATTCGGATCAAGGCCGACGGCGTGCTGTTTGAAATGGTGCCGCCGCCTCGCCACCTGGCGTTTGCGATCACGACGCGCATCAAAGTCATGGCGAACCTGAACATTTCCGAACGGCGCTTGCCGCAAGATGGCCGGATTGAATTGACCGTCGGTGGTCACCCCGTCGACTTGAGAGTCAGTGTGCTGCCGACGATGTTTGGCGAAAGCGTGGTTTGCCGAGTGCTGGACCGTAGTGTGGTTTCGCTAGATTTGAACAATGTTGGCATGGACGCGGGCCTCATGGCGGAGTTCCGTGAGGTCATCGACCGACCCAATGGCATTATTCTGGTGACTGGCCCAACCGGCTCCGGAAAAACGACCACCTTGTACTCAGCGCTCAGCGAGCTGAACAAGATCGAAGACAAACTGATCACAACCGAAGATCCGGTTGAATACGACATTGATGGCATTATCCAGATTCCGATCGATCACGACATCGACGTGACGTTTGCCAAAGCGTTGCGCGCGATTTTGCGACAGGATCCGGACAAGATTTTGGTGGGTGAGATTCGTGATTTTGAGACAGCGGAAATTGCAGTGCAGGCATCGCTGACCGGACATACCGTGTTCAGCACGTTGCACACCAATGACGCGCCCAGCACCGTGACTCGACTTAAAGATATGGGCGTGCCTGCATTTTTGATCACTGCCACCGTTGAAGCCATTTTGGCTCAACGACTGGTGCGGCGGATTTGTCCCGAGTGCCGGGAGGAATCGCCGCCGACCGAAGAAGATTTGACAGAACTGCAGCTGACCCCTGAAGAGGTGGTCGGCAAGAAGTTCTTCAAAGGTGCTGGCTGCAACAGTTGCAGTAACACCGGATACAAAGGACGCGTCGGTTTGTTTGAGTTCATGATTATGGACGACGAACTGCGCACGATGATCATGGAAAACAAAACGACCGACGAACTGAGAAACAAGGCCCGTGAAAAAGGCATGCGTTTGCTACGCGACAGTGGCATCGAATTTATCTACGACGGAACAACAACCGCCGAAGAGATCATTCGCGAAACTGTCTTGGATGCGTAAGAGAATTAGGAATTAGGAATTAGGAATTAGGAATTATGAATTGAAAATCCAACGCGTCAGCGATTAACTGCCACCCTCCCCTTGGGAGGGCCGGAGGCTCGCCGACGGGGAGGGCTGATAGTGGGATAGGCTTCCAGCCTGTCATTGCAAACCTAACCCGACGCGTAAGCAAGTGGCCCCACCCCACACCGAATACCTCACACCGAAAACTGTCTCCTGTTCCCCGTCCCCTGTCCCCTGTCCCCTGTCCCCTGTCCCCTGTCTCCTGTCTCCTGTCAACCTCACACCGAACACCTCACACCGAACACCGAAAACCTCACACCCAAAACCGAACACCGAAGGCGTCAGCGTCCTTCACCGAAATCTGAAATCTGTAAACTGAAAACCGCAAACTGAAATTTAGCTATGCCACATTATCAATTTGAAGCCATGGACCCGCAGGGTCAGGAAATCAAGGATGTGATCGAAGCGCCTACCCAGGACGAGGCTCAGGCTACGATCCGCTCGATGGGCTACTTCGTGACCCGGATCGCAGTACAAAAAGCGGCAGCCAAGACGGGCCCCAAGCAAGGTAAAGAGCGCAAGACGTTCGCCATGGGCGGTGCCGGCAGTAAGAAAATGGTGACCTTCACCCGCCAGTTGTCCATTCTTCAAGACGCGGGTCTGCCGATTTTGCGTTCGTTGAAGATTTTGGAACAGCAAGCCAAACCCGGTGCGCTCAAGAACGGCCTGATCGATGTTTGTGACGAGATCGAGGGCGGTGCGTCATTGTCCGAGGCGATGGCGAAGGTGCCCAAGGTATTCGACCGGCTGTATATCAACATGATCAAAGCGGGTGAGGC
>CALKXO010000024.1 GCA_938003615.1 uncultured Pirellulaceae bacterium
CTGACGCATAATGGTGATGCTCATTGGACTTCCGGTGGTTCTTGTGTCGGGTTGGCTGTGTTGTTTAGTGTCTTCGTAACCGACACTTTTGGGTTACTGTTTTAGTTTCGGGTTGTCACGATGGCGATCGATATCCCGGGCCGTCTTCTTGTCCAGATTCTGCTTCAAAGCGTCCGTTAAATCTACACCTGTTTGGTTCGCGATGCAGATTACCACGAACATAATATCGGCCAATTCGTCTCCAAGAGAGCCCTTTAGATCTGACGATTTGAAGCTTTGATCGCCGTAGGTGCGCGACATGATACGTGCCAGTTCTCCGACCTCTTCAGTCAGCTGAGCCAGATTGGTTAGCTCGGAGAAATAGCGCACTCCGATCGTTTGAATCCATTGATCCACCGTCGTTTGGGCTTCGGCGATGGTAATGTCCACTACCTCTTTGGTCATGACTGTCTATCTTTTTTGGGTACGTCTGATGCGGCGCGTGATTCGTCTCGGGGACTGACAACTGCCATTAGCTACAACATAGTGGGAGGCTTGCCAGCAAAATGCAGATTATATCAGATTCCGTTTTCAATTCGATCCTCAAGCCGTCTTGCCGAGAACCCCTCAACAGAGCATATTGAACCTGTGAGAAGCCAGTTTTTTGAGAGAATTAGTTTCCTCTTTTGTGCTTACTTGTGCTTATCTGAATACTACTTGCTCTTCTACTTACCAGAACTTTGTTTGATGTCGAAACCGAGAATCGTTACCTGTTTTCCAGTCACTGACACGCAGGTGGATCAGATCCGCGCTGTTGCTGGTGACGACTACGAGGTCTTGAAGTCGTCGCAGGAAGCCATTCACGAAGACATTTTTTCAGCCGATATTTTTTGCGGCCACGTGAAGACAAAGAAACCGGTCGATTGGTCCAGTATCGTTAGTGCTGGAAGGCTGAAGTGGATTCAGTCTTCGGCTGCTGGGCTGGACCACTGTCTGGCTCCACCGGTCATTGATTCTCCGATTGTTGTCAGCGGCTGCAGTGCGCTTTTTTCACGACAGGTTGCCGAGACATCGATGGCGCTGCTGATCTCTTTGGTCCGCAGCATGCCAGTCTTTTTTCGAGCTCAGCAAAAGAAAGAGTACGTTCGGCGCCCAACCGATGACATGCACAACAAAAAAGTTGGCATTATTGGGTTTGGCGGCAACGGATATCGCATTGCTGGGAGTCTGCGCCCGATGGTTGGAGAAATCATTGCGACAGATCTGTTTCCGGAATCAGTGCGGCATGCCGTCGAGGAAGGCACCGTCGACCGGGTCCTTCCGGCGGATGGGCTTGAGGATTTGATGTCCCAGTGCGATGTGACGATTGTGACGCTGCCATTGTCGAGCGCGAACGAGAAACGGATCGGAGAAGATCAGTTCAGCGCGATGAAGGAAGGTGCGTATTTTATCAACGTGGGCCGCGGTAGTGTTGTCGATCAAGACGCGCTGATTCGACATTTGGAGAACAGCCGGATAGCAGGTGCCGGTATCGACGTCGCGGATCCCGAGCCGATTGAAGCGGATTGCGCGTTGTGGGAAATGGATAACGTGGTCATCACACCGCATGTGGGAGCTCAGTCCGCGTGGAGAGTCCCTTTGACGGTAGATTTTTTCTGTGAGAACCTACAGAATTACATGGCTGGACGACCGTTGATGAATCTTGTGGATAAGTCGCTTGGTTTTCCGAGACCGAAGGATCGAGTCGAATTGGGAGGACGTTGGTAGAATGGATACTGAAGACGAAAGGTCAATTTTTATGGTCACCGGCGACGATTTGTCTCCAACGGTTTCGCATCTTGAATCGCAGATAGCGATGAGAAATGGGAAATTGCTTGGGTGCTATGAACAGATCATTGCAGGAAAAAAACAAAGCTGGACGACGCATTTACGCTTTTTGAAGAAGCTTGGCTCAGGTGGGCAAGGTGAAGTCTATCTGACGCAGCGCCGTGGAGCGGATGATTTCATGTTGCCGGTCGCGTTAAAGATTTTTTCGCCAGAGCGGTATGCTAACCTAGAGGACTATGAGGAAGACATGGCGCGAATGGCGCGCGTGGCGTCCAAGGTGGCTCGCATCCAGCATGAAAATTTGCTTCAGGTGGAGAACTTTCTCGAACGTGACCAAATTCGTATGATGGTGATGGAGTGGGTCGAGGGGTTTGACCTACGGCGATTGCTGACGCCGAAGATGTTTGGCCTACTTAAGCAGCGCGTTAGTGAAAAGCGCTGGAACCACGTCAATGACGTTTTGGTGACTTCAGGACCGGTACAACCTCGATTTAAGGCTGGCGCCGCTGTTGCGGTTATACGCGACTGCTTGGAATCTTTGGCGGCGATGCATCGACACGGCATCGTGCACGGTGACGTAAAACCGGGCAACATTATGCTCAAACGCACCGGCCATGCGAAACTGATTGACATTGGTTCGGCATTTGACTTGGAGGATCGACCTTCGAAACGCGCATGCACACCCTCCTACGCCGCGATAGAAGTCCTTGAGGGCCGCGCAAACACACAGCAAAGCGACTTGGCCAGCCTTGGTTATGTGGCGATTGAGCTACTGGCGGGCAGACCTTTGTTTCCAAACGTCAAAGGGCTGGGGTCGCTTTTGAAGGCCAAACATTCTTTGATCAATGAATTGCATCTCGTGTTGCCAGAAGAAGTTTACTGCAACGAGCTGCTGGTGAATTTTTGTCGTGGTTTGATCAATCCAGACCCTGAACAACGTTTCAACACTGCAGAAGAGGCCGATTTTCGCGACGAAGGCGCTGCCGCGTTTCACAGGCAGTTGATTAAGAATGATCTGGCTAGCCAGTATCAGAACGATATACGAATCTGGGTCGAAGAGTTGATCGACATTGAATTGTCGGGCGCCGAATTTTCAGGCTAAGGTTCTTCTGGACGCAACGGAGTGACAAGCGTCGAATGCGGGGCTCAAACTCTCAGCGCTTCGGCAGCGGCGAAGGTTCACCGAACTCTCCAGCTAACGCTCAAGGAAGAAATGGTTAGGCGAGTGCGCCCAACTGCGCTCATTTAGGCCCAATCCAGTCCTGTGCTTTTTTTGACACGCTCTTCAAAATTTCCCAGCAGTCCGCCAATGACATCCCACTTTTGCGGTCGGCGGATTTCGATGTCGCCCTGTTGATTGATTCGCACAATCGAGACACCACTGACGCCCGCATCTTTCAGATCGCTGTCGTGAAGCTCGCCATCGTCGATAATTTTCTCTAGGCTTTCACCAGTGAGTTCGATAAATTTCATCGCTACCTTCATTTCTTTTCTTTTCAGTTCCGTTGAATCGGGCACGCCTTTAGTATAGCCAATATCTCGTTTCCGTTCACGAAAAATTGTTGCAGGGCTGGGTGACATGCGGCAGTGTTTCTCTTTGGTCTAACGCTTGCTACTTACCCACTTTGAAAGTGAATCACCCACCTTGAAAGTTGCCTCGTTAACAGTTCGGAAGAAAGTTCGTAAACAGGAAGTGGCGGACGTCGGCCGCTCATCACAGTACAGTCGAGCGATACGGTTGTGCGTTAAACCGCGCCAAACGTCCGATTCTAAGCGTCCGAATTAGAGCTTACGAATTAGAGCTTACGAATTTGAATTGGCTTACTTTTGCGACGACGAAAGCCGGAATACCCAAGCGATTGTGCCTTGGTTAAGACGATACCTCTCCATCGGCAGTGCTTTGTTGGTCCACGAGTTGTCGCCCCCGACGCCCATCTGCCCGTAGTCGATGTTGACCGTCAGGTTTTCGAAAGGCTCGAGCTCGTTTGTATGCTCTGCCTTCTTAAGATTTTCGTAAGCGTATGGCCAGACGCTAAAGCTGAATGGTTGGGACGCCTTAATCGTTGAATACTGGCTGGCGTAAATTCCAACACCGTCGTCTCCTGTAACTGACACCCAACGGCAATCGGTACGGTTCCCATTGTCTTG
>CALKXO010000025.1 GCA_938003615.1 uncultured Pirellulaceae bacterium
CTTGAGTTTTGAGTTGAATTGTTGTGTTAATACTTAATTCAACGCGCCAACCCAACGGTTGGTTCAAAACTTCAAGGAATTTTTTTGTTATTAGACTCGTTTTTTAAAACCTCAGACAGGTTTAACGACAGACACTAGCTAGCTATTTCTATTCCGACTTGCCCAGCGCCCACAGACGCGCGTGGGAGCGAAAATAGATGCGGTCACCGGCGATTGCCGGAGTGCTGCGAGAGGCTTCTTCCATCGAGGCCACGATTTCCAGCTTAGGCTCTTTCTGCGCGGCCACAACGTGAATGTTGCCCGCTTCATCGGTCGCATACAAGTGACTCTTCGTTGCAACAGGTGACCCATTGAATCCCTTCGAAGCCCGTTTCTTCCAATACAATTTCCCCGTTTCGAGATCGTAGCAGGAGACGATGCCTTTGTCAGAAAACATGAACAGTAAATCGTCCACGACTACCGGACTGGGCACGTAGCTGGCGCTCTGAATTCGATAGGCTTCAACAGGCGGCGTCGTTGCGTCAGCACCCAATCTCATCGCGACAAGGTAGTTGCCACCACCGCCTGATCCGGCCGTCGCTATAACAAGATCGCCCGCCAACACAGGTGATGCTACGACACGTTTGGTAAACGTGTCGCCCGTTTGCCAATTCATCTCTCCCGTCTCCAAATTGATGCTATAGAACCCATTTCCTGTGTTGGCTCCAATCAGCTGATCCGTTCCACTAGCGGATTGGTGAATACATGGCACACCGTAACAAACACGCCGAGTCTCCAGCGGCGTCTGCCAAACATCCCTGCCATCAGATGCGTTGACCGCAATCACTCGACTGACACCCGGTTTCTGATCGTCTTTGAGATTGGTGGCCTGCTGCGAATTGACCAGAATGACTTTGTCTTGGTAGACCATCGGTGAGTTACCGAAGCCATGGCTAGAAACGTACGTGCCAAAATCCCTTTGCCATTTCTCTTGCCCCTGATGCGTCAGCGCAACTAACCACGTTTGCTGCTCATTGGCAAACGCCACGTAGACATGTTGTTCGTCAGCCGCAAGAGTAGCCGAAGCAAACGTATTCTTCGAATGGAGGTGGTGTTTGCGAGATTCGAACTTCTTCTGCCACAGCTCCTGTCCTTTGTCGGCAGTCAGACACAACACCGTCAGCTCGGCGCTTTGCGGATCCGAGGACGTCAGAAAAACACGACCTTCCCAAATTATCGGAGACCCCGCCCCTATGCCGGGCAAGTCGAGTTGCCAATCGTAGTCGTCGTCGGTCCATGCCGAGGGCAATTTAGAATCGAGTGATACACCAGAACCGTTGTGGCCATGGAACCGACCCCAATTTTCCTGCGCGGGCAACATCGACGAGGTAAGCGTCAAGATAAAAACTAGCGTCAGCATGTGGCGGAGTAACTTGAGCATTGTGAAACTAAGAAGATTTGTGGCAGAGTTCTATAACCTACGAAAGTATATCGTTTACAACATGACCATGATGGTCGCGTCCGTATTTTTTCTTTTTGGTAATGTCGCCTTGGCCAAACACTGTTCGACCAAACTCGCCACCAAAAATCACTAACGTATCTTCCAGCAGTCCACGTTGTTTCAGATTCAACGTTCTCGGTCGTTGCGTTAAGCGCGGGCGACGTCGGTCCCACCTCCACCGTGCGATCTCCGATCTCGCTCAATAATACTGAGGACGACCTCATCTGGACCTGCATCCAGACTTGTTCGAGATAAATCTCTTTTGCTACGGCGCTGCTGGGGCCCAGACGATCCAATTCGGTGATTGCCGAAAGATCGTGCTCATCAGCAGACACACGTTCAACCAATCCACCCATTCGGGCTATCAACTCAGATCGATTCAAATCAGACATTTCATTTCCCTGCTGCCGCTTGTCGCATTGGCGTCGACACTCATCATACAAATCAGATCGCCTAAATCAGCGTGCCAATCTCCCTTCTATACAGGTCAGCATTTTCCCCTGAAGCCTTGAAAAAACTTGTACATCGCTTCAATATTGTCTGAAGCAAGCGTCAGACGATCTCGTTTCTGCTTTTTCAGCCAAGCGCGGGTCTGCATTCGCACAAACCCACATGCCCACGGCGCAAAAGGTTGCTGTGGATCGTATTGTTCAATCTTCTTCTTTCGTGTGGTGAACTATCGTTACGCCAAAGGGACTTCGACAGCGATCATTACCAATAAAGGGATCGCAAGTTGGCCGAGCGTCTTGGCCGATGATGAGGTTCTTGCGGGCGCGATTCTGGATCGTTTGTTACATAGTGCAACTGTGCTAAATACCCGGGGACGCAGCTACCGATTGAAAGAATTGGACGCGCGATTGAGCGCGCCCGAAGCTGAGTCTCAACGGCCATTTGAACCACCGGTTCAGCAACCGCCAGACGAGACAAAAACAAACTAGCAGTTATCGGCGTTTGTCAACACGCATGGGCTGTTTGTCGGTTTTTTTTCGGGGCCCCCATGGGGGCCCCGAAACCCTTGAGCCTTCGGCTCATTTTTTAGCCCCTAGGTGCGCTACACTTCGGGTTCAGTAACTGCGCTAAACTTCGGGTCCAGTGACAGCACCCGCAATTCTTCGTCATCGGTGATAATGCGGTCGATGAAATCGCTACCGTTAGCATCGCCCGGAACAATGGCATAGTCCGTCGCACCCTCAAAGGTATCGAGTCGGAGGTCTGCTTGACGGTCAGTTTCGTCGAGCCCGTGACAAGCGATGCAGTGACGCGAAAGGATTGGACGAATTTGAAGATTGAAGTCGATCGGTTGTTCCGCGCTTGAACTTCCAATGTTCATTAGCAACGACAACGTGAAAACAAGAATTCGAATCCTTTTAAATTGGTAGCAAGTCTTGGAAAAACAAGTTTCATCACATGTCTCCAATAGCGAAAATCTCGCAACGCAATCAAATTGCACTCCTTCAGACCGTAGTATATTCGGCAATTCCAGCGAAGGCTCATAAAACCATCAGGCTTCGGCCGACAATCAGACCCTCGAGCAACATCTGCTCGAAAATAGGCAGGTAGTGATAAGTCCGTGGTACCACCGGGTTACCGCTATCGTGCGATCAAAAATACGGCCAACATGCAAACCCAGACCACATCTAGAAAATGCCAGTAGTTAGCGCAGTTATCTACCGCGAAATGACGCTCATGATCGTAGCGGTCTCGATAGGCTTGATAAATCACAAAACCCAAAAACGCCATGCCGCCAATCACATGCAGGGCATGAATCATTGCCAACGTAAACGACATGCCGAACACTTTCATCGAACCGTCGGTGGTGCTCAGGTGTTGGTCTAACAGCCACGCCATCCCGACGCCTTGGATGATAGTGAATGCAAACGCAGACACCCAAGCCAGTCCCAACAGCAAACGAAACTCTTCCTGACGCTCGCGATGAACTAGCCAACAGGCGCGATGCAAAAAGAAACTGACCAAAATCAACGCAAGGGTGCTCCACCAAAAAGAACTGGGGATCTGCAGCGGTTGGTATACTTTCGGTCCTTGGTCCATCATCGAACCAGGCACCGCATCGACCAAAGGGGTGAAGGCCAAGTCACGCACCATTAGGTATGTGATCAAACTGCCAACGAAGAACATCCCCAACGACACGAGAAATAGCAGAAACACCAATTTACTCTGGTAGTGCTCCCTTCTGGCGGGCACCATTTTTAATGATTGTTTCAGCATGCCAGAGCCCTAAAAGTGCTAACGGAAAATCACCGCAACGCCCAATCACTACAACGCCCAATCACTACAACGCACTAATATTCAGTCGTCGAAAGCGATGATGTGTCCGTCGTTGGGTAACTCTCAATCTGTTCGAGGTTACTACCGGTATCCAGCATCGTCATCCCAATGAACAACGTCACGAAGATCAATGAAGACAGAAACACAAGAATATTGAATCCTTTATCCCACCACATGTGCATGAAAAATGCACCGACTAAAAAGGCTTTCAACGTTGCAATCGCCATCGCAATTGGAAACGCAAATTGAGCCAATTCAATATTGGATGTCACTACCGTGGCAACCGTTAGTCCAACCAATGCAATGAAAACACCGAACAGCAACGGCAATGGAGCCGGGTGATTGAACGAAGGGTGGTCGTGGGAATCGTGTGAATGGTCGGCCATCAGGCACCTCCTCAATCAATCAGGTAAAGCAATGGGAACAGGAAAATCCAGATCAGGTCGACCAAGTGCCAATAGAGTCCGACGTAATCAACCGGACCGAAGTAGTCTTCACGCCAATGTCCTAGCTGGCTTCGGCGATAGATCCACGCAAGCGCGATGATGCCGCCAATAATGTGGATCGCATGCAAACCCGTCATGCAGTAATAAATACTGAAGAAGATACCAACGCTATCAGGAACCGACGTCGCTGCACCGGCAGGTACATCTTCGTGACCATCGCCGCTGTGAGATTCGTTCGCGTGACTTTCGTCCGCGTGAGATTCGCCTTCATGGCCGTCCCCGCCGTGACTGTCACCCTCGGAGTGTTCGTGATCGTCGTGATTTTCTGAAGCTTCGTCCAGCATGGCCGCGTGCAACATTAGCGGACCGTCAGCGTGGACTGCCGCGTGAGCATGTGAGTCACCCGCAATCGCGTTTTGATAAACCACACCACCTACAACACCGGCAAAATATCCAAGCACCATGATCGTCATGCCGACATAGAATTTTGCGTTGTTGGCTTTGTCAGTCAAAAACTGGAAAGCCGCGTATCCGGCAAAACCAATCAGCAACAACGTCGGGATCACACTTAATTTGATCAAGTAATTAGACAGGCCGAAGAT
>CALKXO010000026.1 GCA_938003615.1 uncultured Pirellulaceae bacterium
GAGAACAGCCGCATCTCTCGCTTCTGTCACCGGGCGTTCTGCCGGCAGAGCTTCAAAATTGACCGACTGCGTTTTCTCCGGAGCGTCCTCAAGATCTTCCGGCTCTCGCCAACGGCAGTGAAACCATGTTCGATTTAAACCGTAGTCATCAGCGGCCTGAAATGACATCGGCAAAATAGCGCGTGTCGTCACCAACCCGCTAATTCCTAACAAATCGGCTCGCAGCTTCGGCGGCATGTCCTCTTTGATCGTGATCGAAAACCGCGACCGGCGAACATTGGCCAATCCACTTTCATCTACCAATTTCAATTCATACTCGCCACCAGCAAGAGACTTGGCTTCTTCGCCATTGGCCGCACTACCGGGAACTGAAACGACCAGCGGTCGAGAGACATCGGCCGATACAGCGATTGGGATCGTCTCACCGGCAGCCATCAATTCCGCCGACTTCAGCGCTTTGTTGTAGCCGGCCGTGATCGAAATCTGGCTTCCTTCAAGTACGGCATAGGGGCCACCGCCGCTGAGTGTGGTTGGTTGCAGCCCTGTATAGACGGGAGAAGTGGCGACCAATTCTAGATCAACGACTGCCGGCGGTTCGACGTAAGTGACGTCGACCCAGTCGGTCTGAATATTGTTGCTGGTAGAGGCTCGAAATCGAAACTCATTGGTCACATTGATTTCATAGACGCGCTCGCGCCCGTCAAGCTTCCCGGTGGACGTCATCGGATAGATCGTTCGGTTGCCCGAGACGCCTTCGACTTCCACATAAACATTTACATCCGTCACAGCACTGTCTTCAGTGATCGTCACGATTTGTTTATGCTTGGCCCCGAGTGGCAAAACCATGCTGCCATTTTTGACGCCGTCAATCTCAAGGTACGTCGGTTGAGGCCATTGAGCCGATGAGAGCATTACATTCCGACTGAACCACGTCCCCAAAAAACTAGTGGCCAGTATCCCAATAGCCAACAGCCCCATCACCACCGCAGTCCCGGTCAACAGGCTGATGTCTTTGCGATGTTGTTGGTGGTCGAGCGCCGCGCTAAAATCGAGCGATTTTGCTTTTTCAAGGCCGTCGGCGATCGTGGCATCAACCAGCGCTTTTGAGGTGCCCGTTTTGGCAAGGTCATGCTCGCGCGCCAACTGAAGTGTGCTGAGAATCTGTTGACTGTCGCCGCCGACACGCTGCTCAACCTGCGCGACGAGCGCATCGTCGGAAGTGTGAAACATTAGTGGCTGGAGCACTTTCGTGAACAAAAACCAAACGCTCGTACCAAGCATCACCGCGAGCATGATGCCCCGTTGAGCGAAGTCCATTTGAAAAAATCGATCGATCACGATATCTAGAGCGATGAGCACTAGCATGATTGCCAGCCAGCGACCAGCCCCATGAATCGTCAGCCAGCGCGTCAGTTTCCCACGCAGTTGAGCGAGCCGCTGGGCGATCACTTGCGGAGCAGACGATTTTTTGGAGGTGACTGATGACATATTGAGGATTGGTTTGAGTTGGTCTTGGCTGAATTAGTTTGAATTAGCTCTCGCTAGTTTGGGTAAGCCGCTTATTGAATCAGCGTTGGTTGTAACGGCTTTAGCCGGAATATCTCCATTGCGCCTGAAGGCGGTATCACAAACGGAGCCTCCGCTTAAAGTAATTTGTAGTATTTTCGCAACGCCCATTCCCCCGACAACAGCAGCGCCGGCAACAGGAACACAAACCATCGTAAGAACTGACTGGCATCCCACAACGGTCGAGGTGGACTGTTGAATTCGGCGCGAGAAATTTTGGTTGGCAACAGATCAGGCAATCGTTCAATTTGATCAAGCGGAATGTAGGCGCCGCCAGATTTCTCTGCAATCGCCGCCATCAACGACTCGTTCAGCCAGTAGGCCGCCGTCTCGGCTGACGGCGTCACGATGCGGAAAGAAATCGGATCGATCAAATCCTTTTCGGGATCCTCGGAAACACTTCCGGGCCCCAGATCAATCGTGGCTTCGTAGCTACCCGGTCGCCGCGCCTCAAAGCTGCCCTCGTACCGGCCTTGCTGTTGCGGTAAGAGTCGCAATTCAACTTTTTCGGTCCGACCATCATCGGCCGTCACAATCGCATCGACGGACTCTGCGGTGGACGGACGAAATTGAGTATCCAATATGCGCGCCACCAACGTCACACGTTGGCCAAGTTCGTACTCGGATTTTTCTCGGTCAAGAAACCCCCGACGCGAACCTTGCAGCGAACGTGTTTCGACGAGGAACCTGACAACCTGCACCCAAAATCGATCAAAGTACTGAGCCTGTAGTCCCAGTGGTCGCCACTTCCACGTTCCTTGGAATCCGAAAAACAAAACCGAACCGGCACCGTAGCGTCCCGACACCAACAGAGGTTGATTGCCGTCGGCGCTGATTTGGTCACCGCGTTCAATCAGCACACGCGCCGTCGCCTTGGCGGCTTTGATCGGGAAGCTCCAACTAATGCCAGGCATCAAGCTCCAAATCTCTTGCGACTGCTGCGTGTCCGCTTTGAAACTCATCACCGGATGGTCCAAATTATGGTTAATCACCAACATCGTTCCCGCATCGTCGCCGGACGCGCTGGCGATTGCTTGTGTGGTGTCGATGAATTCATTGTTACCAAATTTGACCGGCAACAAATCGCGAAATCCACTCAGACGGTTCAGGGTCAGGAATTCGCCAGAAAATTGTGGCCCCGCCATAAACAAAACACCGCCGGCCTTGAATTTACAAAAGTCCTTCAGCAGTTGAGCCCATTGGTCATCGAATTCTGCCGGGTTGGGATCCATCATGATCACAACGTTGTACTGCCCAAGTTCGGCCATCGTACGAGGCAGTTGACTGATCGGTTCATTGCCTTCCTGAGGACGACTTTGGTCCATCGATTGCAACCAACAAGTCAAACTGATCGACTGATCGCGCAACAGCAGGCGTTGGACTTGCTGGAAGTCCCAATTCGGCAACCCAGCCACGAGAAGCACTTTGACTTTTTCATCAACGATCTCAAGTTGTGAGGAAGTCAATTGGTTGTCGTCCGGATTGGTTTCATTGTCCAGTTGCTCAACAGCGACGGTGTAAACGTATCGGCCAGGCACTTTGTTGACTTGGCTAAAATCGACGCGCACCCTGCCGCCTTCCTCGGGAACGTCGATCTCCCTAGAAGCCACAATGCTTGCGCTCCCCGCCGTTCCATTGGCAGGGTCGATGCGTTGTTCGTTGAGCGTCACCGTCACCTTGGCCGGAAGTCCCGTCTGATTCCGTCGGGAAGTTTGCAGAACGGACTCCACTTCAAAAGGCTCGTCAGGATAAGCCTTGTTGCGGACGTAGACCTCACTGATTTTTAAGTTGCGAGGCGGATTGGGGTCGCCGATGCCGACGGTGAAAATTGGAATCCCCAGCGAGGCAGCTTTTTCGGCTAGTTCGATCGGGTCTTCGGGGCTGTTGTGTTGCCCTTCGCTCAGAAGCACGATGGACGAGATCTGGCTGGAATCTTCCAGCGCCACATTGAGCGCTTGCCAGATATCTGTGCC
Source organism: uncultured Pirellulaceae bacterium (assembly GCA_938003615.1). Lineage (GTDB taxonomy): Bacteria > Planctomycetota > Planctomycetia > Pirellulales > Pirellulaceae > Mariniblastus. The sequence goes on from CALKXO010000026.1 coordinate 3,540, forward strand.
CAAGCCGTCGGCGACTAACGCCGGAAACGTCACTGGGGATTCCAATTTGGTCGATTTAACTTCGTCCGCCGCTCTATTAGGATCCACGCTCGCATCGGTTGTCGGGTCCGAAGCGCGATCCGGCGAGAGATCCGGCGAGAGATCTTTTTGTGCGGCATTTGGGGCAGCGCTTTGGTCTGCGCCTGTGTTTGCGTCTTTGTCTATGCTGCTATCTGAATTGCTGTCGGTCGCCGGCAGAACGGAAACGATCTCCGCGGAGTCGGCGAAATTCACAACTCGAACGCTGCCTTTTTCACGTATCTGCTGGATGAGTTCGGGGTGTTTTTCCATCGCGCTTTCAACGATCGCAACCCGAGTGCTCAGTCCCGAAGAAATCTCATCGGCCGACAAACCACTTAACTCCGCCAGTCGCTTGGCTTGCTGAGTATCGCGATATTTATCACCGCGTGCCAGAGACATTGACGAATCCCTCAGAAAGGTGATCGACGGTTTGATTTCGCTAACTTGCTGGTAGAAAATCGACGGCTTGAGATACATGGCAATGAACAACAGCAGCACGACCAAACGCATCCCAGCCATCAGCATTTTGATCGCTGGCGGGCAGGTGTCGATTTCTCTTCGGTACAGCCACAGCACGCCCATTACGATAGCCGCCACGACGGCAATCAGCACAAATACTCCCCACGACTCGGGGAAATTGGTCCACTGCAGCTTCAATTCGCCGGCGTGCCCATGTTCGTTGCCCACAATCCACTCCAGCAGCGATTGCTGAGAAAATGTTAGCATGTTGATTGGATGAAAATTCGGACTCATTCGTTTTCCGGATCTGGCTGAAGTGCATAAATTCGGCTGGCACCGTGAACCCAGATCCGCTGCCCGTCGCTATAAAGATTTCCCAGCGGAGCGCCCGTTCCAAGATCAACTTTGGCGACCGCCATCTCATCGGCCTTGCCATCGGGGGTGCCTTCGAGCGTGTATTGGATGATCGAATCTTCCACCGGCACAAACAAGCCCTCGGGAGTCAACATCGCTTTGCCACGCGATTTTTGATCTCCAAACATTTGTCGTCCTCCCCAGAGAATCGCGCCCTCACGTTTTAATTCAAACGCGATCACCGTATCGAAGCCGCCGGCGTACAAAACATCGTTGTAGACGCCGATCACATAATCGACTTCTCCATCGGTCATCGGATTGGTATCACACTGCCAAAGCATTTCGCCTTTGTCACGATCGTAGGCCTCGATAACATTTCGGTCGCTGGAAAAACAAACAATCTGATTGCGCCATGGAATCGTCACATCGCTGCTCCATCCCTCAAAATACTTGTACCGCAGAGTATTGAAGCCGAGTCCTCGAACAAAAGGATTGGATTTTCCATCGCGTTGATAGCGGCGGGCAAACCTGACCACCCCTGACGCGGGATCAACCGAAAACACCACCCCCATCCCACATGTCACAAACAGATCGCTTCCGTTGATTGACATTTCGATCGGCGACCAAGCATTGGCGCTCGTTTCGGCTTCGTCACACAAGAACGACTTCCATACCGTTTTTCCGCCGTTAGCGGGATCTAAAGCGTAAGCGTAGATCGCACCGCTGATGTTGACCGGCACAATAATTAGGTTTCCAAATCCAATCGGCGCCGCCATAAACCCGCCGCTGGAAATGTACTCTTCCGAGTCGATCTCTTCGACCGTCATGACTGCTGCTGCGACATCGTCCTTCTCTTTGACCTCGGGCAACGACCATTGAATTTGGCCAGTAGCGCGGTCGTAGGCAGTCAGGAAGTTTTCTCGCATCCGACGAATGGACTGATTTCGAAACTGCCCAATACGATTCGTCGAGTGCCGATTTTTCAAGTCAAAACTACGCCCCTCGACGGCGTACAGATTGTCCTGATGGATCGACATGCAAGACGCGATTTTATCGCCAAATAACTGCACCTCGGGCAACGTGACGGGAATGAGACTTTCCTGTTTCTTGTTTCGGTTGTTGTAGCTGCCATATCGGCTGCGCTGCATTTGGGTGATCATCGTCTTGGTATCGATCTCAAACGAATTTCGCCAGACGCTGCGCCACCCAATGGATTGTTCAATTCTATCTGTCGCTCTCCTGCCCTTATTGGGGCTGCCTTTAAACGGCGCGGGAACGGGAGGGGCAGAAAGTGAATTTTCAATTTGGCGATCGACCTTCAACTTGTCCCAAGCGGTGATGTCAGCAACCGAGCGAAAAAACACTCTATCTTTGTCAAACAAAAGCTCACCGGACGGCCGCCAATCTTTCTTGCTCCACGATTCGATCAACTTACGCTCTACCGTATTGCGCGTCCCCATATTCGCCGATCCCCAAGCCGTTCGACCAGAGCGCACGATCCCCTCGAAATCGCGCCGATCAGATCGAGTATTCTTTGGCAGAAAATAGAACTGCCACGCGGCGACCAACGGGCCATTCATCATCTCACGCGGCGGCGCTGGCATTACGCCCGAACGCGACTCATTGCCCAGCGGCATCTTCCACGTGTTGAGCGTTTCGGACGCGGCGGATTCAAAAGAAAAATTCCCAACCGAACGGCTGACCAAATCGAAGTTGCGTTGCTGCTGGGATTCGGTCACCGCTTGGGCGGCCCGGTCCAACATCGCTTCAGCGCCTGCCGTATCCCCCAACGCGGAATTACACAGTGCGATTTTCAGATAGACCTGATCCATCGGCACCGACGGATCGGGATAGTCGTTGGCAATTTTCTCCAACATCCTCCGCGCTCCAGAGAAATCGAAGCGGTCCAGAAAAATGGAGCTTAGCGTCAGCGCCGCATCATCTCCAACGGTACTGATGAAGTATCTTTGAACCACCGTCGCCAGCGCTCTGGTGTCGTGCGGCCCGTTGAGCGCCAGCAACTCTCGCGCTTCGGCATCGGCAGTGACGCGATAAGTCTTCAGTCCCTCAGGCGGCAACGCGGCAAGCACTTTTTCAACGCGCTGCACCATCGAGTGATACGTTTGTTCGTCATCAGAATAGAGTGCATCGCCGCTGCGCTGGAGAACCGCCTGCCACAACGTAGCCGCGACTCGATAGTTCCCGTCGCCCATATAGCGATCGGCTTTTTCCATTAGCGCTTCAAGATCAGGATCCGTCTTCAGCGCCGCTTGATCGAAAGACTCCTCTTCCTCACTCGCCTGACCTAGCCCAATGACGCGCTGCCCAATGACGCGCTGCCCAAAGATCTGCACGGCCACTGCATTCTGAGGCGGTGCCACGACCGCTAAGGTAATTGCTAACCAGAGGCAAGCCAAAGTGGCAAAAACTGGCGATCCAACCGATCTAGTCGATCCGGCTACAGGAAGAATTCGAATTGTTCGGGCATCATTCATTCGCATTACCGCTTTCGCCCCCAGAACCAACCTAAGAACTGTTCGGCACCCAAGATGATCATCAGCACGATTAGGATCGTCATCCAGATTTCACTATTGCCGCCGTCGATGGTCTGGCCCAGCAACCCGGCTGTGGTCACCACTTGTGCTTTGTCGCCAAAGAATTTCTTCTCCAACACCGTTTCGCTCAAGCGCTTCAATTGGCTTTCACGAGAATCGTAATTCGTTGCGACGAGCACGTTTTGCGTTTCGCCCGAATGTCGAGTCAATTCGATGTCATAGAAGCCGCGTTTGCTGAAGTTATCAAATTCAGCCTGATAAAGAACGCTTTGTGCCTTCTCCGGATTGAGCGGTTTTGCGACGGTCTCCATTTTTTCGTTTTCGGGATCACGAACGGACACACGATTCTCAAACGCGGACAGATCGACGGGAACCTTTACGCTCCCGCCAAGCTGAATCGAAGACTCGGCATTATTCGAACCGGCCAAGTAACTGATCAGATCCACCATCACCGGCGCGAAAGTGGGGCTGCTGGGCCACATCGTCCAATCGCCGTCGCCAGGAATCGTAAATACGATCACGCGTCCGTCTGAAATTCGTCGGTCCAACATTGCGATCGAATTGTCGGCATCACTTAATCGCAGTGGCACTTCAACGCTCTGCATGTCTACATCGGCGCCGAATTCGGAAGTCCACCAACTGAACACGTCGACGTTTCCTAGACTCGACGCATCGCTGTCGATCATCACTTGCAGCGCCGGATGAACTTGAGGAGCTACTTCAAAATTGGTCCACTTCGCCATCGTCGGGTCGCCAGCAATCGAAACCAGTTTTACTGGAGAAAGACCTTCTCCCTGGTTAAAGAAAGTATCGTTGAAGGTCGTCGCCCGAACACGGTTGCCCGGCATCAGCACCAGTGAACCGCCGCTGGTGACCCATTGTTTCAGTGCCGCCGTCCGATCGGCCGAGACCTCGTCAACATTGCACAGGAAGATCACTTCGAAATCCGATAGGGATGCCGTTTCCAAATCCGAAATCGTCGCCGCCGTCATCGTCAGTCCCGTTCCCAGCACCTCCAACGATCGAAGATAGTGAGTCTCGCTGCGTTCGGAGGTCGCCGAAGGATCACCGTCGACCAACAGAACGGGAATTCCATCAATCACGCTGGCCGCCAGTAAGCGCGTGCTGTCCTCACTCAATTGATCAAGCTTCAACCCATCACCTGAGAGTGACTGGCGATCAATTTGAGCCATAATGCGATAGTCGCGCGTGCTAGTTTTTTCTTGTTCAAAATCGAGCAGCCCTCTTTCCATTTCAGCCGCGTTGAACACCCAAGTGAAAACGAGATCCTGCTTCTCTTGCGGGGCAAGCGAAGCAACCGTTTTGTAATGTGGCTGGCTTTCCCCAACCTGTAATAGGACTTTCAAATCTGCGACGGTCGTGTCTCCAAAATTCGCGACCTCAACAATGAAATTAATCACTTTGTTGGCTACCAGCAGCCCATCGGCGCGGATCGAAGTGATGGTCAAATTCTGGTCATTCGGCCCGGCTGTATCGACAACGAACGTGCCCAGCAGCGATTCGGAAAACGATTGAACGATCTTGTTAGGGGCCGCCGAGTCGACGTCGCTGTTCCCATCTTCGCCAGCGTTGCCCAACAACCAATCCCGTTTTCGCAGATCACTATATAGGTAGGCGACACGCCCGTAGTTGTGATCGCCACTCAAATGAGCCTTCATGCCGGCCAACGCCTCGCTATAGTCAGCCGCTTGATCGGAGTATTTGATGTCCTCGATTGTTTGTAGGTGCCCGGTGAGAGTCGTCGGCGTCAGCGGCTGGTTGTCGATCAGGAATTGGGAAGTGTCGCTGGTTAGCATCACCGTCAACCAGTCCTCAGTGTCGGTTGAATTTGCTAACTGGGTTACCAGTTGGGTCACCGATTCTCGTGCGATATCCAGTGACGACTGCGAATCATTGATCACGCGTTGCGACAGCGAGTCGTCGATCATGATGACACGTTCGACTTTCTGTGATTGTCGCATCGCTGCCGTAACGCTCGACGGCAGAAACGGCCGGGCAAGCATCAACGCCAGCAGCAGCATCGCCAAGCAACGCAGCATCAGCAGGATGAAATTCTCCAGCTGCACTCGGCGACGATTCTTCTTGTCGGCTTCGAACAGAAAATCCATCGCGGCCCATTGGACAATTTTGAACCGGCGTTTGTTCAACAGGTGGATCAGTATCGGCGAAGCGACCGCCAGTCCTCCTAGTAACATCCATGGATTCAGAAACCAAGTGAGCATCGAGTTTTTTCAGGGGGCGAAATGAATAAAGGTCAAGGAAATTAAACTTCGACGTCTGTCGACGACTGTAGGGGCTAACGTCTTTTGCCGCCGGATTTCGTTCGGAAAGCAAGGTAGCTGGACAAGACGCCTCCCAATGGCTGCGAGGTGTCGAGCAAAACGTGATCCACGCCAGCAGTCGCGCACACTTTTTTCACACGCTCCATATAGCGCTGCACGGCCGCCATGTAAGACTTACGGAGCGCTCTCGGTTCGGTATGCAGTTGAGCGTCGACTTCCATGCCCTTGAACAGTGTGTTCTCCTGAAACGGGAACTCAAGTTCGTCGTGGTGCATTACGTGAAACACAATCACCTCATGCTTTCGTAACCGGAATTGATTCAGCGCTTTCCCTAAATCTTCGGGATCCAAAAACAAATCAGAGAACAAACAGATCATTCCCCGGTTGCGAATTTGAGCCGCCAACGCGAGAAACGGATCGTTGATGTCGGTTTTATTTTCCGGCGTGATCTGCTCCAGTTCATGCAACAGCATTTTTAAATGCGACGGATGTGAGCTGGATTTAAACGTCTTGTCGATCTGATTGCTGAACGTGACCATCCCGACAGAGTCTTGTTGTTGCTGCATCAAATAGCCGAGGCTGGCTGCGGCCGTGCAAGCGTAGTCAAATTTGCTCCATGCCGGTTGACCGTCCTTGCTTCCATCTTCGTTCCTGTACCCCATCGATTGGCTGCTATCAATCAGCAAATGGCAACCGAGGTTCGTTTCCTCTTCGTACTCCTTGATGTACAGCCGATCCGTCTTCGACCAGACTTTCCAGTCGATGTGACGCAAATCATCACCCGGTGCGTATTCACGGTGGGCGGCGAATTCGACGGCAAACCCGTTGTAGGGACTGCGGTGCTGACCGGTAATGAAACCTTCGACCACCGCTCGGGCGCGCACTTCCAGTCGCTTGATCTTGTCAAGCGTTTGCGGGTCGAGGTAGTTTTGGGGGGTAGTTTTCAGGGGACAGGTTTCAGTCTACGGGATTCAAGGATCGGTTTTCTGTACCGAGTACTCAGTACTAAACGCTTAACAAAGACAACTAACCAAACGCTTTTTCAACGACCGGCGCTACCGCATCGCCATCATTGCGCTCGGGCAGTTCCTCTAACAGGCGATTAATAATGTCGTCGGAAGTCACGCCAGAAGATTCTGCGCTGAAATTCGTAATGACGCGATGCCGCAACACCGGTAGTGCGACAGCGCGCACGTCATCAGTACTGGCAAACGTGCGTCCTTCCAAAACCGCGCGGGCTTTTGCGCCCAACAGCAGATTCTGAACGCCGCGCGGACCAGCACCCCAGCTGATCGCCTCCCTCACAAAATCAGGACACTCGTCTTCGAGAATCCTTGTCGCACGCACCAAACGCAAAGCAAAGTGGATCACATGCGGCGCAACGGGAACCTTGCGGACCAATTGCTGCAACTGCACGATCTCCTCGCCGCTAAGCACCTGAGCAACGGCGCTGTCGATGTCCGCCGTCGTCGTCGCAGCAATCAAATACTCCTCGTCGTAATTCGGATACTTGACGAAGACCTTGAACATAAATCGATCCTGCTGAGCCTCCGGCAGGGTATAGGTACCTTCCTGCTCGATCGGGTTTTGTGTGGCCAGCACGAAAAACGGCGCGGGCAACGTGTGACGTTCGCCGCCGATAGTGACCTGCTTCTCCTGCATCGCTTCGAGCAATGCCGCCTGAGTCTTGGGCGGGGTTCGATTGATCTCGTCGGCCAGCACGATGTTCGAAAACACCGGGCCTTTGAGGAATTTGAACTCGCGTGCTCCCGAGGTTTTATCTTCCTGAATCACTTCGGTGCCCACGATATCGCTGGGCATCAGATCCGGGGTGAACTGAATCCGGCTAAAGTCCAGATTCAGCGTCCGCGCCAACGTGCTGACCATCAGCGTCTTGGCCAACCCGGGCACTCCCTCAAGCAGACAGTGTCCGCGCGCGAAAATCGCGATCATGACCTGCTCGATGACTTCGTTCTGGCCAACGATGACTTTTGAAAGTTCCGAGCGTACCGACTGATAGGCCGTGGAGAGTTTCTTCAGCATCTCCAAATCGTCGCCGGCCAAATCGGCCTGCTTGCCAGACATTTGATCATTCATATTGTTTCAATCCAAAAATAAACACGCTTAGGCGTTGGTTTGCTGACGCTATCGCGTCCGATCGCTGCAAAAGCGTTCGATTGCTTCGCCAGTACTTTCTACGCACCGATGTTTCAAAAGTTTCAGTTTAACCTGTTTTCGCGCGTTCGTAGACTGGCATGAGGCCAATGATTGGCGAATTGGGGGCGGTTTTCTCCAATCAAGTGCGGATTTGAACCGTTTTTATCCAATTTATTGAGTCAATTGTCTCGATGATGAACACGGGGAAGCAAAAAAACATCGCCCGAGCGTCCAAGAGTCTGGTCTGTTTGACGCATCCTGAAATAATAGCTCCATGGAAGACGAAGAACATCTACAAGCGAAAAGTAAGTCCGACCGGCTGTCGTTGCTGATTTCTGTCACCATGCACTTGGTGATCGGAGTTCTACTGATCGTTTTCGGAGTTTTTTCGGCGTCGCCTACATCCAACATGGAAGCCGACCGCCCGGGTGGCATCGTATTAACCAACGTCGACAGCAACCAACAGACCGAGTACATCGACCAAAACGACGCCCAAGAGTCACAGATCTCTGATGCGTTTGAAGCCATCGATCCCCCTTCTCAAGCCGATTCACCGAATTCTGCTGCCACAGCGGCGGCCCCGGATTTACCAGTCATTGATGCACCGGACCTTCCCGGAATGCCGCCGGAAGCGCCTACGGATATCAATGCAAATTCCATGTCCGAAGTGGCCGTCGCTCCCTCGAAAGTAAAACGATATGAACTGACCGAGTCCGATTTGGAAATTATCGCCAAAGACCGCGCTCATTTTGAGAGCCTCAAACCCAAAGGCAAAGCAACGGCGATCAATCTGTTTGAAGGCGGCGCGATGGAAGGTCGGCGATTCGCTTTCGTCATCGATCGCTCGCACAGTATGGGCGGTGATGGATTGGGCGTGTTGGGCGAGGCCCGTCAAGAGCTATCAAAGGCGATTTCCGGTCTTGAATTGAATCATGAGTTCCAAATTATTGCCTACCACGACAAAACCACGATGATCAGCGAACGGAAATTGCTGGTCGCTAGCGACAAAAACAAGCGGCTTGTAAAAGAGTTTTTCGAAGGGCTGGGCGCCTTCGGTGCCACCAATCATTTCTACGGCCTGATCGGTGGCCTCGATTTAAAGCCTGACGTGTTGGTTTTTATGACCGATGGAGGGTCTCCAGCGTTGTCGCCCGACCAATTAAAACGGGTCAAACGAATGGCTGGCAACCACACCAAAGTACACTGTATCCAGTTCGGCTCCGGGCCTCTTCAGCAGTCCAACAACTTCATGAAAAAACTTGCCCAACAAAATGGTGGCTCTTTCCGGTATATTAACGTGTACGACTGGCGCTAAAAGCAACGCAAACCAGTGGCGTTAATCGATGCCGTAAAACTTTTTAGATCCGCACTATGAATTCGCGTTCCACGCTCGCAACAACGTTATCTCTGAAGACCGAGCACTTTTTTTCCGCCTGCATCGCCGCGATTGCCTGTGGACTAACGCTCCTTTTTCTCAACAGCAGCTCCGTCGCTCAAGAACTAAAGGTCCTCTACCGAGACGACTCCGAGCTGACCGCTACACTCTCCGAGGCAACCATCGACTGGTTGACGGTTGCCAAGAGCGGCGATCTCATCGAACGAAAGGTTGAACTGGCGGAAATCAAATCCCTCAACCTCTCACGCGGCAAATCCAGCGAACTCCGTTCGCAGATCCTCCAGAGCATCACACGCTTGGGCGATGCGGACTACGTCGTAAGAGAGAAAGCCGAAGCAAAACTCGCCAAGCAAGGGGGACCGTTCAAGGATCTGCTAAAGCCATTGGAAGATTCACCATTGATGGAAGTTCGGTACCGAGCCGGGCGGTTGCTGAAAGGTTTTTCCAAACGCACTTTCCCGCCGTTGGAGCTCGACACGTTGACCCTTTCCAGTGGCCGAACGCTCGAGGGTGAAGCGCGAAACTTTTCGATGACCGGTCTCTATCGCGATTCGCCCATCAAGCTTGATCGAAACAATGTGGCTCAGTTGTCCCAAGCGAAAGCAAGCTCGAACGAGGGGACCGGCCCCGACGACGTTGACAGTACCACGCTGGCCCCATCTCCATCGCCCGTCAAAACAACCATCTTTCACAAGCACACGGATTTCTCGGATCCGAATCAAACCGAATTTCGGTTCGAAACCGACGCTCAAGGCGCGCCCTTTCGCGATCGAGCAAACGTCGATTTTGCCTTTGCTAACGACGGTCTTCTTTTTCGAAACGAGCAGACTGGCTACGTGGGCGTTTCGGTATTCAGTTTCAAATACCAAGATCTCCCCGTCGGTGGCAGGTCAGTTTGTTTGTACGGTCGAGGCCGCAAGCGCAAGCAGTTTCAAGGGTTGATGGAGATTCGTTTCTGTGTGCCCGGCAAACCCAGTCTCCCTGCCGGTATAAAGGAGGTGGGATTGTTTATCGCGCGCGTCAAACACAGCCGTGACATCGTGATGGAGGCTTACAACGCACAAGGACACGTGCTGGCAACGGTGGAAGCCACCGATCAGCAATGCGTTTTTGCCGGCGTGAAATCGAACGAACCCATCACGCGTTTGCGAATCTTCTCCAGCCCTTGGTTGGAAAAACTATCTCGAAAAATCGACGTAGATTTTGCCATCGATACGCTCCGCATGTCGGCTCCAATTCCCGTACCAACCGCTGCCTCCCAACTGCCCCAAGGCCAAAGCGTCGAACTGGCTAACGGCGACAGGTTAAACATCAACTCGTTCAACACCACCGACGACGGCGATCTGCGCATTCAAATCAGAGGGATCAATATGCGTGCGCCAAACCAGATCATTAAGCAGAGCGAACTTGCATCGATTCGTCTTGTCCCTGAAGTTGCCGAAAATCCGGCTTGGAAAGCCATGCTGCCTGACGGAAGTGTGCTCAGCGTTTCCCCGGGCGACAAGATCGAGTCAGAGTTGCTTCGTGAAGAATTCTCGATGACCGATTTCGTTGCTTTGTGGCCCGGATCTTCGCCGGCCAGATCTCCGATTGACGGTGACTGGATCGAC
>CALKXO010000027.1 GCA_938003615.1 uncultured Pirellulaceae bacterium
AACCCCTACCAATCTCCAAAGAAGATTCCTTCTTTGAAATCGAGATCGAGCATTAACACTGTAGGCCAAGAAGGCTCGGCCGATCCGCTTCGCTGGCTTCTCGGCATGGCAGCATTAACTTTACTGCTGGCTTGGATTGACGCCTTACAAGAAGGTGTTCCCAGCATGGTATTTATTCTTCAGGTGACCTTCGGCGCTGCGCTCGCTCAGTTACCCGGACTCGCCTGCGGAGAACTGCACCGCAGACGCAAGACACGCAACACCTCAATCTTCTTGTTTGGCGCTTTCTGCGTTGCAGTCGCCAGTGTATCGGTTTACGTCTTGTATGTTTTTGCTGGGCAAGTGCAGACGATCGACAATGCTGCGCAAATGCACGTTATAATCATCCCCATTTTATTGATGATGCTTGCCTTTTTCGTGTACTCCATTGCTGGAGTTACCGCCGGAATATTGACGGTGGTGCAAGGGCGCGTGGGCCGAAACAACTAATTTTCTACCTGAACATTTGACGAAACCGCTTGGGGACTTTCCGCAGCTGCTTGGCAGAGATCGATACTGACGGTTGTTTGCCGAAATTGAATCCATCGCGAAACCACGGGCGACTGTAGACCACATACAGAATCGGACGATCGATCTGACTTCGATTGGCCAATCCACCGTGGATCACGCGGTAGTCCATCAGATACACATCGCCTTGTCGCGGTAACGGTTTGGCCGCCGCCGAATAGTCAGGCTTCTCCATCAGCCGGTCAAGCAATTCGAATCGATCTGCGTTGTTTGGATCGTCGGATTGTTTGTGGCTGCCCTCCCAGATCGCCGTCGTGCCGGTGCGCTCATCAATGTCCACGAGCGGCACCACCATCGTCAGCGCATAAGGGGGAATGTTGTCGGTTAAGTGTGGCGTGGCTTCGAACAGGGGAGGGTGGTCGATGTGAATCGATTGATCTTCCGCCCCCGGCAATGCGGTGACGCAACCAAAACTGGCGATTCTGAGATTCGGCGATAAGAGCCCCGTCAACAGAGGCATCAGGCGATCGTTGGCGTAAACCTCTGGATGATTAAATTTGCCTTTAATGTCTAATGTCAGCATGTATCGCTGGTCGCCGACGAGCGCGCCGCGTTTGACGAGGTCGCTGCGGCTGGTTTTCTCAAATCGCTTTTGGAAACTCTTTCGAAGCATTTCAATGACTTCACGTGAGAAAACGTTCTCTAGCCAAAGTGCACCATGCTGCTGGAACAGAGAGACGGCCTGTTGAGTGATCTGGGAAGACGGCGGCTGATGTAAGAGGTCTAGTCGAGCTTTCATAACCGCAGTCTACACCAAAGCGCGTTTGAGCGAATCAAGGCCAAAGGTGGTCAGTTCTCTGACCTCGGTTTGAGAACGCGCCCGGTTCAACTTTTGGCCAAAATCTGGATAATTCAAAGGAACTGAGACGGTTGATTGACCCAACGTGTCAACGCGGAAACCAATACTGTTCGCATGGTTACGCTCCACCCACCACAAAAAATAACCGGTAATGATCAAACGGATTGAACTTGTCAACTTCATGTCGCACGAGCATACGGTCTTCGAACTGTCTGACGGGCTGACGGTATTGATCGGTCCAAACAACTGCGGTAAGAGCGCGGTAGTCAGCGCGCTTCAAGTGTTGTGCTCCAATCCGCCGTCGACGTACGTACTGCGTCATGGCGCCAAAGAATGTAAGATCATCGTTGAAACGGACGCCGGCGACCGGATCATCTGGAGTAGAAAAAAAAGCGGTTCTCCGAAATACGAAATCAATGGGCAACCCTTCGATCGGCTTAACAGGAAGGTCCCGGAAGAGCTGCATAAGATTCTTCGACTGCCTGCCGTTCAAGCGGATAAGGAGTCTTACGATGTTCACTTTGGAGAACAACGGGCGCCCATCTTTCTCCTAGGGGACAAAGAGAAAGCTGCGGCACAGTTCTTTGCGTCTTCCTCAGACGCGATTCGGCTTGTCGAGATGCAGAGCCTGCATAAGAACAAGGTTCGAAAGAGCAATCACGAAGTGGAAAGGTTGAAGCGAGAACGCGCGACGCTAGAGACCGAAATTAAAATCCTGACTCCGCTTGAGAAGATCCGAGCGCGTGCCGACGATTGCCAAGCTCAATACGATGAATTGCAAAAGCGTGAGGCCAAAACAGTGCTGCTTCAATCGGATGTGAAGCAGCTCATTCGTTTTTCAGCGCGGAACGCCGTGTTAGAAGCGTTTAGCAAAGTGCTGGCGGTTGTGCCTGAACCGCCAGAGATCGCTCCAACGGTGGGACTAAAATCCCATTTAAAACAATTGGAAACGCTCCAACAGAAACAGTCTTACGTTCAGAAATCTGGAGAAGCATTAGACGCACTCCCTAATCCACCCACGATCAACAACACATCGGTGTTGGTGCACTCCATCGCGCAACTTCATTCGTTGGATCGACAGTCAACTAGGTTTCAGAATAACCTTGCGATCCTTAAACCGCTTCAAGAACCGCTTCCGTTGCGGAATGTCGACGGTTTGAAAGCCACGATTGGGGATCTGTCATTGGCAACCCATCGGGTGAAAGCGCTGCTGCAGCAATCAAAGCAGTTGGCGAAAGTTGGTGAACCTCCGCAATTAGAATCGCCGGGGGAACTCCGCTCCGTCCTTGCCACTCTCGATGAAACGCTGCAAAAGCAAGAACAGTTAAACCAGTTACTGGTATCAACCAGCAAAGACTTGGCCGTTGCCAAAAATGCTTTCGAGGCTTGGATCGAGGACCACCCGCAGTGCCCAACGTGTGGCAGCGAATTATCGGCACACGCGCTACCGTGTGGCTCAGACGCGACGAAGGAGGCAGACGATGCCCACTGAAAAACTGCCCACTGAGAATCCAGAGCGCGAAAATCAGACCGGCGAGCAACCCATTCAAGAACCGAATATTCACCAAGGAATGAACGAGGGTTTCGACGGACTGTTGGTCATTGGCGATCCTCACATTGAGGGGCGGCAGCCAAACTTCCGGAAGGATAACTATCCTGAGACGATCTTGAACAAGCTCGAGTTTTGTCTTGAATACTGTCGCAAACATAACTTACAGCCCGTCTGTTTGGGTGACCTATTTGATAAACCGCGCGACAATCCAACTTGGATGGTCGGTCGATTGATCGATATGCTTTCTCGCACGCCAATGATTGGGATCTACGGCAATCACGACTGTGGAGATCCTGCACTGAATAAACACGATTCGCTTTCGCTGTTGATTAAGGCAGGCGGCTACCGTTTGGTCAGCGCATCGGATTTTTGGACAGGCGCCGTTGGCGGACGTCGCTTGGTGGTGGCAGGGTCTTCCTATCGGCATCCAATTCCAACCGAATTTGAAACGCGCTTGGTTCCACCTTTGAAGGGCGATGGGTCTGCGCCGCTGGTGTTATGGTTGACCCACCATGACATCGATTTCGCAGGCTATGAAAGCGGCCGATTCGCAGCTCATGAAATTACCAACGTTGATTTGTTGATCAACGGACACATTCATCGCCGCTGCGACCCGATCGTGGCAGGTAAGACGACTTGGATCAATCCAGGCAACATTAGTCGGCGGTCTCGCTCGGAAGCCAATAAGATTCAGACTCCAACGGCGTTTTCGGTCAAAGTGATCGGTAAGAAAATAAAGGTCGGCCAAGTTGAGATTCCGCACGAGCCGTTTGAGGTCGTTTTCCATGAACAGGCTGCCGCCGCGGCGCTTGAGTCGTCGGCATCCGGGTTTGTTTCGGGGATGAAGGAACTGCTGGAGCGACGGACGGATTCTGGGGCTGGATTGAAAGAGTTTATTGACCACAATATCGGGCAGTTTGAGCCGGATGTCGCCGATCAAATCAACCGCTTGGTTCTGGAAGTGACTGAGGACGGAGATTCCAGTAAACTAACGTCCGCTACAACAACAGGAGGCGCTGCAGATGGTTAAAACGAAAACTGAGTCAAAAATCTCATCGAATCACGAAGAGGCGTTCAATACGCTTCAAGCACGTTATGCTGCCTTGCGTGACCGCAAGATCAGTGTGGAAACACAGAAAACAAGCGTCGGTGAACAGTTGGCCGCGCTTCAAGCGGCGGCCGAAGAACAGTTCGGCACGCACGACATTGCCGAGCTGAAAGCTCAGCTGGAGCAAATGGAAGCCGAAAACGAAAAGAAGTTGAACGATTACCAGAAGACGCTGAACAAAATTGACCAGCAGCTGGCAGAGATCGACAACGATTTGAAAGCTGACGACGAGAGCTAGAGCGGTTCGGCTGAAGAAATTTGATAAAATTTGACAGCTTCAAAAATCAAAAACGAGTGAACTTCTGTGTCTTAGCATGGAGGTTCACTCGTTTAAGCGTTAGTAATTAGATTGTGCCTCACGTCCTGCTACTCTCCAGCAGGGTCTTTGCCGTCAACCCACGGTCCGCCCAACTTCATGTAGGGTGGATCGACCTGTTTGCTGCCAAAATCTCCTGCTGTCCAACCGGGAATATGTTTGACTGAAGCGCGGGCGGCAGACAATTTTTCCCACTTCGCAGCCCAGCCAGGATCTTCGGTGGCGATTTTGCGCTTCTCACTATCAAGGAAATAGACCTCGCCGTTGCGATAACTTTGAGCGCCTAGATTGACAACTGAGATCGCGGCAGCTCCCAAGTCTGGCGTGTTGTTGCACATCTGAGGATCGTTCGCCTCACAGGCGTCAATCCAGTTGGTGAAGTGAGCCATCGTGGTATTTTTGATAGGAGTCGTCTTGATACGCTCCTTTTCTTGGTGGATGTGTGTCACCGGTCCGCGCTCAGGAATGAAATCAAACCCGTCGAATCCTTCGCCGTTACCAAACGCAAACGTACCGTAGTGGCCGCGAATTAGCTGATTGACGCGCGAATTCTCGTTGCACATTGTCGCCGTCACCAAGCCTTGAACGCCTTCATTGAAGTCCGCGACGACAGTGGCAACATCAGGAACATCGCGCCCGTCGTACTCTAGAAAAACGCCGCCAGCGCCAACAACACGCCCCGGCAGTCGCAGACCGGTCGCTTTCAACATCGACGTGGTTCGGTGAACAAATAGGTCGGTGAACATGCCGCTACCGAAAGGCCAGAAGCGTCGCCACTGTTTGAATACCTCGCGATCAAAGGGCATATCTTCTGCAAGGCCCTCGCTGGCTCCCAACCAGCGTTTCCAGTCAACCGTCTTGGGAGTCATCTCCTTTCCCAGTTTGTAGTATCGCCACTGGCCCACGTCGCTGTTGCGAAAATACTCGGTTTGAAAGCCGAGGACTTTGCCAAGTTTTCCATCTTGCAGAAGCTTCCGAACTTGATCCCAGACTGGCAAAGATGTCGACTGCACACCGACCTGCATCACTTTGCCGCTTTCCTTCCACGTTTTTTCTACGCTGAAGGCTTCTTCGACCGTCTTGGTCATTGGCTTTTCGCAATACACGTTCAGCCCCGCCTTCAGCGCGTCGACGGTTTGCTTGTGGTGCCAGTGATCGGGGGTTCCGATACA